>SKMM01000379.1 GCA_007121055.1 Paracoccaceae bacterium
AGCGGCGGATCGCGGCCGAAGGCGCCCGGTCGGTGGCCTGGATGTCGCCCGACGAGTTCCTGTTGATGCTGCCGCCAGACGGGGTGGCCGCGGCGCTCGAGGCCGGGCGGCAGGCGGCGGGCGACGGGTTCGTGACGCTGGCCGACGTCTCGGCCGCACGGATCGCCTTCCGCATCCATGGTCCGCGGGCCGACGAGGTGGTGATGAAGCTCTGCCCGGTGGACATCGCCCGCCTGCCCAAGGGCGAGATCCGCCGCACCCGCGCTGCCCAGATCGCCTGCGCGCTGTGGCGCAGCGGCGAGGGCGGGATCACGCTCCTGTGCTTCCGCTCGGTGGCCAACCACGCGCAGGCATTGCTGGAAAATGCTGCGCGGCCGGGCAGCGCGGTGTTCCCCGAGCCCTCCGAGAGTTGACACAGGCGCCCGCACAGGGTTTCTAGCGTGCCATCGTGCCGGGGCGGACCGTTCCGCCCTGGCTCCAAGCGGCACAGACCGCGATGCAAGGGAGTACGATCATGAACAGGGTAATCATGGCCGGTGCGGCCACGCTGGGCCTGATGGCCGCCGGCGCGGCGCAGGCGCAGGACCAGACCTTCATCTCTATCGGCACCGGCGGCGTGACCGGCGTGTACTATCCCGCCGGCGGCGCGATCTGCCGGCTGGTGAACCGCGACCGGGCCGAGCACGGCATCCGCTGCGGTGTGGAATCCACCGGCGGGTCGATCTTCAACATCAACGCCATCCGCGACGGCGAGCTGGAGTTCGGCATCGCCCAGTCCGACTGGCAGTACCACGCCTTCAACGGCACCTCGCGCTTCGAGGATGACGGCGCATTCGAGGACCTGCGCGCGGTGTTCGCGCTGCACCCCGAGCCCTTCACCGTGGTGGCCCGCGCCGACGCCGGCATCACCAACTTCGACGACCTGGTGGGCAAGCGCGTCAACATCGGCAACCCCGGCTCGGGCCAGCGCGGCACCATGGAGGTCGTGATGGCCGAAATGGGCTGGGACATGGACACCTTCAGCCTGGTGACGGAACTCCAGGCCGGTGAACAGGCCCAGGCGCTGTGCGACAACAACATCGACGCCATCGTCTACACCGTGGGCCACCCCTCGGGCGCGATCCAGGAGGCCACCACCGCCTGTGACACCGTGCTGGTGAACGTCGACAACGACGTGATCCGCGCGCTGGTCGAGGACCGCGACTACTACCGCATGGCCACCATCCCCGGCGGCATGTACCGCGGCACCGACGAGGACATCACCACCTTCGGCGTGGGCGCGACCTTCGTCACCTCGGCCGCCGTGCCCGAGGAGGTCGTGTTCGAGGTCACCCGCGCGGTGTTCGAGAACCTCGACCAGTTCCGCAGCCTGCACCCCGCGCTCGAGGCGCTGGACGCCGAGGAAATGGTCTCGGACGGCCTCTCGGCCCCGATCCACGACGGCGCTGCGCGCTTCTTCTCCGAAGCGGGCCTGACGAACTGAGGGGCGATCGTCCGAAGCGGCGCGGCCTGATGGCGCGCACACGGATCTGACCCGACCCGGGGCCCGCCGCCCAGCGCGGCGGGCCCTGCCTTTTTCGGAACTGGGGATCTGGCCGGGGGTATGGGCATGGCGGACAGCAGCGCACGGGACCAGGGCGGCAAGGACGGCCGGCAATTCACCGACGAACAGCTCCAGGATCTGGTCGCCAGCACCGATTCGGGGGCCCGCACGCCCGACAACCGCGCCGTGGCGCTGCTGATCGCGCTGGTGGCGCTCAGCTGGTCGCTGTTCCAGATCTGGATCGCCGAGCCGCAGTTCTGGTTCGCGGGCCAGGTGGACTGGATCCGGGTGCTGGGCTCGGAACAGACCCGGCCCATCCACCTCACCTTCGCCATCTTCCTCGCCTTCCTGTGCTACCCCGCGCTGAAACGCTCGCCGCGCCGGTACATCCCCTGGCATGACTGGCTGCTCGCGTTTCTCGCCGGCGGCTGCGCCTTCTACGTCTTCTGGTTCTCGCGCGAAATCTCGGCCACCGCCCGCGAGGGCCGCCTGACCCGCTGGCAGGTCGACTGGAACATCCTCGGCTGGCAGATCGACGTGATCTTCCCCCAGGTCGTGGTGGGCGCGCTGGGCCTCCTGCTGCTGCTGGAGGCCTCGCGCCGCGCGCTCGGCCCCGCGCTCGCCATCGTGGGCGGGCTGTTCCTGGCCTATTCCTATTTCGGCACCGGCTGGCTGATCCCCGACCTGCTGTCGCATTCGGGCCGGTCCTTCAACGGCATCATCAACACCCAGTGGTACGACACCAATGTGGGCGTGTTCGGCATCCCGCTCGGGGTCTCCACCTCCTTCGTGTTCCTGTTCGTGCTGTTCGGCTCGCTGCTCGACAAGGCCGGCGCCGGCAACTACTTCATCAAGATCGCCTTTGCCGGCCTCGGCCACCTTCGCGGCGGCCCGGCCAAGGCCGCCGTGGTGGGCTCGGCCATGACCGGGGTGATCTCGGGCTCCTCCATCGCCAACGTCGTCACCACCGGCACCTTCACCATCCCGCTGATGAAGCGCGTGGGCTTCTCGCGGGAAAAGGCCGGCGCGGTCGAGGTCGCAAGCTCCATCAACGGCCAGATCATGCCCCCCGTCATGGGCGCCGCGGCCTTCCTGATGGTGGAATTCGTCGGCATCTCCTACCTCGAGGTGGTCAAGCACGCCTTCATCCCGGCGGTGATCTCCTACATCGCGCTCGTCTACATCGTGCATCTCGAGGCGCTGCGCACCGACATGAAGGCGCTCGGCGTGGGCGGCAGCCTCTTGCAGATGCTGCTCAAGTCCTTCGCGGGCTTCGTGGTGTTCGGCGCGGTGTTCTGGGCCGCGGTGCAGGCGGTGGGCCTGCTGCAATCCGCAGCCCCCGCCGCGGCCGGCACGGTGATGATGGCCGTCGTGGTCGCGCTCTACCTCGCCGCCCTCTGGGTCGCCGCCGCCCGCCCGGATCTGGAGATGGACGACCCCAACTCGCGCGAGGTCAAGCTGCCGGTGATGCGCGAGGTCGTGCCCACCGGCCTGCATTTCCTGCTGCCCATCCTGATCCTGATCTGGTTCCTGATGGTCGAACGCCAGTCGCCGGCCCGCTCGGCCTTCTTCGCCGTGGCCATGATGCTCTTCATCATGATCACGCAAAAACCCCTCAAGGCGCTGATGCGGGGCGAGGGCCGCCGCCTCGCGGCCGCCACGATGGAGGGCGCGCGCGACCTGGTCGAGGGCCTCATCGCCGGCGCCCGCAACATGATCGGGATCGGCGTCGCCGTGGCCGCGGCCGGCATCATCGTCGGCACCGTCACCCGCACCCCCATCGGCACCGAGCTTGCCGGGCTGGTCGAGGCGCTGTCCTTCGGCTCGCTCTTCATCATGCTGGTGCTGGTGGCGCTGTTCTCGCTGATCCTCGGGCTGGGGCTGCCGACCACGGCGAACTACATCGTGGTGTCCTCGCTGATGGCCTCGGTGGTGGTGTCGCTCGCGGGCCAGGAGGGGCTGATCGTGCCGCTGATCGCCGCCCACCTGTTCGTGTTCTACTTCGGCATCATGGCCGACGTGACCCCGCCGGTGGGGCTCGCAAGCTTCGCGGCCTCCGCCGTGTCGGGCGGCGATCCCATCCGCACGGGCTTCACCGCCTTCTTCTACAGCCTGCGCACCGTGGCCCTGCCGTTCCTGTTCATCTACAACCCCGCGCTGATCCTCTACGGCATCGACCTTGGCACCGCCGCGGGGCTGATGGAGGCCGCCATCGTCTTCGTCGTCGCCACCATCGCGATGCTGCTCTTCGCCGCCGCGACCCAGGGCTATTTCCTCGCCCCCTCCTACAAGCTCGAATCGGCGGCGCTGCTGCTGGTGGCCTTCACCCTGTTCGTCCCGAATTTCTGGATGAACCAGGTGATCCCGCCCTACCAGCAGACCGACCCCACCGCGGTCGAGGCCACCTTCGACGGCCTCGCGCCCGGCGACCGGGTGCGGCTGATCGTCGAGGGGCCCGATTTCGACACCGGCAGCATGACCTCCTTCACCATCGCCCACACGGTCGAGGGGGACGGCGACGGCGCCGCGCGCATCGACGACATGGGGCTGTTCCTGATCCCCGAGGACGGCCGCATGGTGATGGAGGAACCCGCCTTCGGCAGCGCCTACGAGCGCGACCTGCAGCGCTTCGACTTCTACGACCCCGACACGCCGGTGGTGCTCAGCTCGGTACAGGTCCCCGCCAGCCAGCCCCCGGCCGAGCTGTTCTTCATCCCCGCGCTGCTTGTCCTGCTGGGTGTCATCGCCCTGCAGCGCCGGCGCCAGACCAAGCCCGCGTTCTGACGCGCCCGCGCCCAGAGCCCAAAGGAGAGGCCCGCCATGGCCAGAACCATCCTGCTGCCCGTCGACCTCGCCGACGAGAAAAGCTGGCGCCTCGCCCTGACCGAGGCGCTGGGCATGCTGCGCGACAGCCCCGGCGTGCTGCATGTCGTGACCGTCGTGCCGGATTTCGGCATGTCCATGGTCGGCAGCTATTTCCGCAAGGGCTACGAGAAGGAGATGCTGGACGCCACCGGCCAGGCCCTCGCCGACTGGGTGCGCGAGAACGTGCCCGACACGATCGAGGTCCACCCCCATGTTCTGCACGGCTCGATCTACGACGAGATCCTGCGCGCGGCCGACAAGCTGCATGTGGACCTGATCGTGATCGGCTCGCACCGGCCCAAGTTCAAGGATTATCTCCTTGGCCCCAACGCGGCCCGGGTGGTACGCCATGCCCACCAGTCGGTCTATGTCGTGAGGGAATGACGCCATGCCGGGCCATGTCTTCGGCCGCTCCACCCGCGGAACCCTGCCCACCGCCGCCCATGGCGACGGCTGCTACATCGTGGATACCGAGGGGCGGCGCTATCTCGACGGCTCGGGCGGCGCGGCGGTCTCCTGCCTCGGCCATTCCGACGACGGCGTGCGCGCCGCCCTGCACGCCCAGCTCGACCGCCTCGCCTTCGCCCACACCGGCTTCTTCACCTCCGAGCCCGCCGAGCAGCTGGCCGACCGCCTGGCCGCCGCCGCGCCTCAGGGCATCGACCGCGTCTACCTCCTGTCGGGCGGCTCCGAGGCGGTGGAGGCCGCGCTGAAACTCGCCCGCCAGTATTTCTTGGAGATCGGTCAGCCCGAACGCCACCGCGTCATCGCACGGCGCCAGAGCTACCACGGCAACACGCTGGGCGCGCTCGCCGCCGGCGGCAACCTGTGGCGGCGCGCGCAGTTCGCGCCGCTGCTGGTCGAGGTCAGCCACATCGCCCCCTGCTACGCCTACCGCGACCGCGCCGAGGACGAGAGCCTCGAGGCCTACGGCCTTCGCGTCGCCGATGAGCTCGAGGCCGAAATCCGGCGCCTCGGCCCCGAGACCGTGATGGCCTTCATCGCCGAACCCGTGGTCGGCGCCACC
Organism: Paracoccaceae bacterium; assembly: GCA_007121055.1. GTDB lineage: Bacteria > Pseudomonadota > Alphaproteobacteria > Rhodobacterales > Rhodobacteraceae > Rhodobaculum. The sequence continues at coordinate 5,436 of SKMM01000379.1, forward strand.
GCCGGCGCGGTTCCGGCGGTCCCCGGATACCTGAAACGCATCCGCGAGATCTGCGACGCCCATGGCGTGCTCTTGATCCTCGACGAGGTGATGTGCGGCATGGGCCGCACCGGGCATCTCTTCGCCTGCGCCGAGGATGGCGTGGCGCCCGACATGATCACCATCGCCAAGGGCCTCGGCGCGGGCTACCAGCCCATCGGCGCGCTGATGACCTCGGGCCGCATCTACGACGCCATCGCCGCCGGCTCCGGCTTCTTCCAGCATGGCCACACCTACATGGGTCACCCCATGGCCGCCGCCGCCGCCAACGCGGTGCTCGACGCCATCGAGCAGCGCGACCTCCTCGCCCGCGTCCGCACCCAGGGCGAGAACCTCAGCGCCGCCCTGCACGCCCGCCTCGGCCAGCACGCCCATGTCGGCGACATCCGCGGCCGCGGCCTGTTCCGCGGCGTCGAGCTGGTGGCCGACCGCGAGACCAAGGCCACCTTCGACCCCGCCGCGAAACTCCACGCCCGCATCAAGGCCGAGGCGATGGCCGCGGGCCTCATCTGCTACCCCATGGGCGGCACCATCGACGGGGTCCACGGCGACCACGTCCTGCTCGCGCCCCCCTTCATCATCGAGGACGCCCAGATCGACGAGCTCACCGACAAGCTCGCCACCGCCATCGACCGGGCGCTGGCCGCCTGACCGCGTCCCCCCCCGCCACGGACGCCGTCCGGGCCGGGCCCGCCCGCCCAGGGACGTCGCCGGCCTCCAGCGTCTCACCGCCCCGGCCGCCGCCTGCCCGAAAAGGAAAGCCCGGCGGCAACCGGACAGGGCGCCCGCGTCGCCAAGGGCAGGCGACGGCGGCTCCGCCGTTCGACCGAAGGGACCACCGACGTCCCGGCCAGGTGCTCCGATCGGTGCAGGGACTGTCCCACACAGGGCCCGATGGCGCCAACCCCGGCGGCCCGCGCCCCAAGGCGCGATGCCACGTCGGCACCGGACAGATCACCCGGACACAGTCTCACACGACTCGGCACATCCATGCCGGCCGCCAACAGGTCCGATCACGGACGGTCAGCGCGCCGCAGACCCCTTATCCCCAAGCGGCGACACCCGCCGGGTCGACACCCCGCGGATCCCGTTCGCCAGCGGTCTCGAACCGGTGGCGACCCGCTGGCTCACCCTGAATCACGGCTGCCAAGGCCTGCTCCGAGGTCTTCCGTGCCTCGAGGAAGCCCGGGAAGTAACTGCCCTGCCGCAGCTTCGGCACCCAGCCGGGTTCAACGTGCCCAGGCGGGTGTCGAGCGCGCGGTCCCGACACCCGTTGCGCCAGGTCGTGCGCTCGCCGCTGCGCCCATGCCGGCCGGCGCCGATCAGGCCTTCGACATCCTTCTTCGCTACGATCGATCCACTGGATCAATCGCTTGACGCTCGAAGTCCATGATCAGCTGCGCCACCGCCTCGGCAAGGCTGCGCAGGAAGTCGCCCTGGTCATGCTTGGCCAGAAGCTCGGACAGGTCCATGTTGGTGTTGGCCATAGCCGGGTCTCCTCGATGGTGTGGTTCGCAAAACCACCATAGAGACCTGAGCCCCGGTTATGGCCGCCCGCTGCGCGATTTGAGGGCTCCGCGCGCGGCCATAACCTCCTGTGGCGCTCCATCCCAACATGCTATGGCCGGGAGTTCTGCGGCACCGAGCGCCACCCCTACGAGCTCTACCTCGACCTCAACGGCATCGAGCACCGCCGCACCAAGGTCCGCTCGCCGAAGACCAACGGCTTCGTCAAGCGCTTCAACGGCACCGGCCTCGACGAGGTCTTCCGCGTGAAGATGCGCGAGCGGTTCTACGACAGCGTCGAGGCGCTGCAGGTCGACCTCGACGCGTGGCTCGTGTTCTACAACACCGAGCGCCCGCACCTCGGATATCGAAACATGGGCCGACGCCCCATCGAAACCGTCATGTCATTCGTCAGTCAAGAAGGTTACGTGGACACCCTCTAACATAAGAAACAATCCGTTCTCAGCCGGATCGGAAGAACGCCTTTGCGGGGGCAGGTGGCGGAGCGAGCGGGTTTCAAGCGGACGGTTTGCAGACTTGATCAGCAGCTCAGTGCCGTAAGGCCGAGGAAAGGCTCACCTTGCTCCAACCTGCGCCATTGGTGCCCGCTGATGCAGCCAACCACGCGATATGAACGCGGTGCGGAACCTTTGCCCCGAAACGGCGGAAACTTAGCCCGAGACGGCGCTACCTTTCGCCCGATTCACAGCCTCAGTGAGTCCAGGCTCCGCGGCGGTCGGTGGCGAAATTCTCGCCGTAGCCGCGGGGACGGATGTTGGGGCGGCGCTGGCGGGGGTCGAGGGCGACGAAATCGATGCCGTGGTCGCGGGCATAGGCCTCGGCGGCCTCGCGGGTTTCGAAATGCAGGCGGACCTGGCTGTTCATGTCGCCCGAGCTGGTCCAGCCCATCAGCGGGTCCACCGCGCGGGGCTGCTCGGGGCTGAACTCCAGCACCCAGCGCTTGTGCCGGGCCGGGCCGGACTGGGTGGCCGGGCGGGAAGGCATGTAGATACGGGCACGCACGGCGCAACACTCCTTTTGAGGCGCCAAGATGCCGCCGCGCCGCCCCCGGCGCAAGGGGTTTCCGGGCCCGGGCGCACGCGCGCGCCCCGATGTCGCTGCGGGGCCGGC
>SKMM01000053.1 GCA_007121055.1 Paracoccaceae bacterium
GGGCGGGAGCGACGCCACCGGGGGTGTGCGGGGGCGGGGCGCGCGGCTTGACGGCGCAGGGAGGCCCGGCCATAGGCGCGCGCCATGGAACGCCCCCCTGCCCCACCCCGCCGCAACTTCCACGGCCGCCGCCATGGCAAGGCGCTGAAACCCAACCAGCGGCGCTGGCTCGACGAGGATCTGCCGCGCCTCGCCATCCCCAAAGTCGCGCCGCGCGACAATCCCGAGCGCCAGCCCCTCGACCCCGCAGCCCTCTTCCCTGACGCGCGGCCGCTGTGGCTGGAGGTCGGCTTCGGCGGCGGCGAGCACATCGTGCATCAGGCCGCCACAAACCCCGGTGTCGGCCTGCTCGGGGTGGAGATCTTCGTCAACGGCGTGGCCATGGCGCTGGGAAAGATCCGCGCGGCGGGGGTCACGAACATCCGTCTGCACCCCGGCGACGTGCGCGACCTGATGGAGCTTCTGCCCGACGCCTGCCTTGCCCGCGCCTTCCTGCTCTACCCCGACCCCTGGCCCAAGGCGCGCCACCATGGCCGACGCTTCGTCACGCCCGAACACCTCGACCCGCTCGCGCGGATCATGGCGCCGGGGGCCGAGTTCCGGGTGGCCACCGACATCCCCGACTATGTCCGCCAGACGCTGGAGGAGGTGCCCCGCGCGGGCTTCGACCTGCTGACCGACCCCACCGCCCCCCACACGCCCTGGCCCGACTGGCACCGTACCCGCTACGAGGCCAAGGCCCTGCGCGAGGGGCGCCGGCCCCACTACCTCACCTTCCGCAAGACCTGAGCGGCCGGCCGACCCGTCCGGAAAACCCTGCGGCGCAATGAAATGTTGCGCGCAGGGGCGAAAATTGCCAAGTACCAAGGCATCGGGGCGCGGGCCCGGCCCGGCGCCCCCCACAACGGGAGGATACGACATGACCCATCACACAGGCCGCCTGATGGCCTGCGCCGCAGCGCTCGCCCTGATCGCGGGTCCCGCGCTTGCCGACGACCGCGCCGACTGGCCCACCAGCCTGACCGTGGGCACCGCCAGCCAGGGCGGCGTCTATTTCGTCTATGGCAACGGGCTTGCCGCCTTCATCTCCGAGGAACTCGGGATTTCGGCCTCGGGCGAGGTCACCGGCGGCCCCGTTCAGAACGTCACCCTCGTGCAGATGGGCGAGCATGACATCGGCCTCGTGACGCTTGGCCCGATGTTCGAGGCCTGGATCGGCGAGAGCGAACTGGCCCCGGGGCTCGAGCACACCGACGTGCGCGCGCTGTTCCCGATGTACGAGACGCCCTTCCAGGGCATCGCGATGTGCAACCAGAACATCCAGAGCGTCTCCGACCTCGCCGGCAAGCGCGTGAGCGTGGGCCCCGCGGGCGGCACACCCGGCACCTACTGGCCCCGCATCTTCGATGCGCTGGAGATCGACGCCAACGTCTCCTTCGCCGGCGCCGCTGACGCCGCAAGCCAGCTTCAGGACGGTCTGGTCGACGCCTTCGTCTTTGCCGCCGGAGTGCCCATCGCGGCCTTCTCGCAGCTCGCCGCCGAATCCGACGTCTGTACTTTCGCCTTCAACGAGGAAGAGCATGCGGCCGTGCTCGAGGCCTTCCCGGAGGTGTCGGACTTCACCATCCCGGCGGGCTCCTACACCGTGCAGGACGAGGACCAGGCCTCGGTGGCAATGTGGAACTTCGCCGTGGTGCGTGCGGACATGCCCGAAAGCCTCGCCTTCGAGATCACGCGCATGGTGATGGAGAACAACGAGCGCATGATGCAGATCCACGCCGCGGCGGCCGCCACGCTGCCGGAGAACTTCGTCAACAACAGCTTCCTGCCCTTCCACCCGGGCGCGGTGCGCTGGTTCGAGGAGAACGGCTTCGAGATCGACCCCGACCTGCGGGGCTGAGGGCCCACGCCGCCGTGAGACCGCAAAAGGCCGCCACGCGCGGCCTTTTGCATTAGGGTGAACCCGGACCGGCTGCGCCCGGGGGCCGTCGGGGCCCCGGCAGCTGTTCGCAACGACAAGTCCCGAAGGGACAGCACACCCGTGGGGAGGGAATGATGGCCGCAACGGATCAGGGCGCGCGCGCGCCGGGGGGGACAGCTCCGGAAAACATCGCCGAGGGCGTGGACCGCGAGATCGTCATGTCGAATCAGCGCACGCCGCCCGGGTGGCTGGGCGTGGCGCTGGCGGGGATGTGCATCGCCTATACCGCCTTTCACCTCGGGGTGATGAACGTCTATCCGCTGGAGACCTGGACCTACCGGCTGGCGCATGTGACCGGCGGGCTGATCCTGGGCTTCCTGATCTATTCGGCCACCGTGTTCGACGACGACCACCCGCGCTCGGGGCGCTCGGCGCTGGAATGGGGTCTGGCGGCGCTGGCGGCGCTGGGGATCGGCACCGCACTGGTGCAGATCGTCTGGGCGGTGGCCACGGATGCGCGCATCCCCATGGGCGCGCCGGCCGACATGTACCTGCGCACCTTCGGTTGGCCGCTGGCGGCGGGCACGGCGGTGGCGCTGGGGGCAAGCTGGATATTTCCCGGCCGCGACCGGCGCCAGGTGGCGCTGGCCGATGCGCTGCTGGCCGTGGCCGCGCTGACGGTTGGCATCTACATCATCGCGCATGCCGAATTCCTGCGCAATCGCGCCGGCGTCTTTCCCCATGTCAACGACATGTGGGCGGCCATCGTCGGCATCGCGCTTATCCTCGAGATGACGCGGCGGCTGGCAGGGCTGGCGCTGGTGATCATCGTGGGGATCTTCATCGCCTATGGCTTCGTGGGGCCCTGGCTGCCGGGCTTCCTGTCGCATCGCGGCTATGCGCCCGAGCGGTTCTTCGCCCGGATCTATACCGATATCGGCGTGCTGGGCCCGACCACGGCGGTGTCGTCCACCTACATCATCCTGTTCATCACCTTCGCGGCCTTCCTGCAGGCCAGCCGCGTGGGCGAGTACTTCATCAACTTCGCCTTCGCCGCTGCGGGGGGCGCACGGGGGGGGCCGGCCAAGGTCGCGATCTTCGGCTCGGGCCTGATGGGGACGATCAACGGGACCTCGGCGGGCAATGTGGTCTCCACCGGGTCGCTGACGATCCCCTTGATGAAGAAGGTGGGCTACCGGCCGCAGACGGCCGCCAGCATCGAGGCGGCGGCCAGTTCGGGCGGCCAGATCCTTCCGCCCATCATGGGCGCCGGCGCCTTCATCATGGCCGAGATCACCGGCATCCAGTACCGCGAGATCGTCATCGCCGCGATCATCCCGGCGGTGCTGTATTTCGTCTCGGTCTACTTCATGGTGGACAAGGAGGCGCTTCGGCTGGGCATGCGCGGCCTGCCCCGGCGCGAGCTGCCGCAGTTCCGCGCCATGGCCAAACAGGCCTATCTGTTCATCCCCATCGTGATGCTGATCGGTGCGCTCTATGTGGGCTATTCGGTGATCCGCGCGGGCACGGTGGCCATGGCCGCGGCCTTTGGCGTCAGCTGGATCAGGGTGTTCATCGAAGGCCGCGAGGACGGCTGGCTCAACCACATCATGGGGATGCTGCTCTGCGTTCTGGCGCTCATGCCGATCGTGGTCGGCTCGCAGATCCTCATCCACGGCTGGGGCGACACCGGACAGGTGCAGCTTGCGGCCTCCTTCGTGGCCGCCGCGCTGGCGGTGTTCGGGCTGTGGTGGGCAGTGCGCGGCGACGGGCCGATGGCGGTCGCCTTCGGCAAGGCCGTCGAGCATTTCCGCATGATCCCCTATGCCTTCGAGATCGCGGCCAAGATGTCGCTGCAACTGGTGGCGGTCTGTGCCGCGGCCGGCGTGATCGTGGGGGTGATCGCCATCACGGGGGTGGGCACGCGGCTGTCGGGGGTGCTGATGGCCATCGCCGGCCAGAGCCAGATCCTCGCGCTGTTCTTCGCGATGGTGGTGGCGATCATCCTCGGCATGGGGATGCCCACCACCGCGGCCTATGCGGTGGCAGCGAGCGTGATGGCACCTGGCCTGATCCGCATGGGGATCGAGCCGCTGACCGCGCATTTCTTCATCTTCTACTATGCGGTGATGAGCGCGATCACACCGCCCGTGGCGCTCGCGGCCTATGCCGGGGCGGCCATCGCGCGCTCGGACCCGATGAAGACCTCGGTCGAGAGCTTCAAGATCGGCCTTGCCGCCTTCGTCGTGCCGTTCATGTTCTTCTACAGTCAGGCGCTTCTGATGCAGGGCGAGTGGCACGAGGTGCTGCATGTCTTCCTGACCGCCTGCCTGGGGATCTATCTCCTGGCCTCGGCGGTGCAGGGCTGGTTCTTCGGGGTGATCCCGATGGCGCTGCGGGCGTTCCTGCTCGCCGCTGGCGTGGCCATGATCGCGGGGGGCTGGATGTCGGACGCCATCGGTCTCGGCGCGGCCGCCATCGCCTGGGTCGCGCAGCGGTGGTTCCTGAACCCCACGGCCGCACGCTGACCCGGAGCCCGGTGCCCCGGCGCGCTGTCATCCACGCGGCGGGGCCGCAGGTCAGGCGGTGATCAGGATCCGCCCTGGCGCCTGCTCGATCTGCGCGCGGCGGCCAAGCTGGGCCACCATCTGGGCGGCCAGCGCAAACTGCACCTTCGGCGGCGCGAGATCCGGCATCGGCTCGTGACCGCCCAGCGCCGCCCACAGCTCGCCCAGGTCGCGCAGCCGGTCGGCCTCGGCCAGGCAGTGCCAGCGCCCCCCGTCGCGCGTCACGCCCACCTGCCCGCCGAAGGGGAGCGCCACCTCCAGGCACATCAGCAGCAGGAAGGCGAGCTTCGCCTCGGGCCGTGGCACGTCGACAGCGGCGGGCCAGTCGACCTGAACCCGCCCGCCGCGGGCGTGATCGGCCACCAGACCGGCCAGCTCCGCCCCGCCCATCACATGCCCTGCCCCGGCCGCACCGAAGGCCACCCGCAGGAACTGCACACGGGCCTTGGCGTGGGCCACGCTCTGGGCGATCAGCGCCATCTCGGGGCTGCCGGTCTGCCCGCTCAGCTCCAACAGCTCCAGCCCGTTGCCGATGGCGCCCAGCGGGCTCGTCAGGTCATGGCAGATGCGCGAGCCGATCAGCGCGGCCAGATCGGGCCCGTCTGCGTCGGGCTCCTTGTACGGATGGTGCGAAACGATATCCTCCACGGCGGGCTCCGGTCCTGGGGTCACAAGGGGATGGGGCTGACGATGCTGGGCGCGAACGCGATCCTCGGGCCGGGCATGCTGGTGCGCAATCCGGCCCGGCCCGACTGGGGCGTCGGCCAGGTGCAATCCTGCATCGGCACGCGGATCACCGTGTCCTTCGCCGAGGAGGGCAAGGTCGTCATCGACGGCTCCCAGGTCGAGCTGCAGCTGGTCAGCATCGGTGATGATGCACCCTGAAGATGTTAACAAGGTCTTAATTCAGCCTGTGGTTTAGCGCCCCAAAGTTGCGACGGAAGCGCAGATGCCCTAATTAACCGTGTGAAGGAAACCAACCTCGCCAATGCCGCGGGAGGAGAGCGCAGCGATGACCGTCCACGCGCCGCAGTTCCAGCTGCGCCTGGCCAGAGACGACCGCGACATGCGCGCCGCCCAGCGCCTGCGCTATGCCGTCTTCGTCGAGGAGTTGGGCGGCGACGGTGCCCTGGTCGACCACGCCGCCCGGCTGGAGCGCGACGAACTCGACGCGCATTTCGACCACCTTCTGCTGGTGGACACCCGCCGCGATCCAGAGGCGTTCGACCATGTGGTGGGCGTCTACCGGCTGCTGCCCGGGGATCGGGCCGCGGCGCTCGGCCGGTTCTATTGCGACGACGAGTACGACCTGACCCCCCTGCGCGCCTCGGGACGGCGGCTTCTGGAGTTGGGTCGGTCCTGCGTGCACCCGGACTATCGCGGTGGTCCGGCGATGTTCCTGATCTGGAACGCACTGGCCGATTACGTTCTGGAGCGCGGCATCGAGGTGCTGTTCGGCGTGGCCTCGTTCCACGGCACCGACCCCCAGGCGCTGCGCCAGCCGCTGGCCTGCCTGCACCATTTCCACCTCGCCCCGCCCGAACTGCGGGTGCGGGCACGGTCCGGGCAGTTTCAGACCATGGATCTGATGCCGGCCCATGCCGTGGACCGCCGCGCCGCGCTGTCCGCGATGCCCGCGCTGCTGCGCGCCTATCTGCGGCTGGGCGGCGTGGTCGGCGAGGGCGCCTTCATCGACCGCCCCTTCAACACCACCGATGTCTGCGTGCTGATCGACACCAAACGCATGTCCGACATCCACCGCAGCCATTACCTGCGCCGCCACGAGACGATCGGCGAGACCACCGGATGACGGCCATGGGGGCGCGCCGCAGCGACAGGGCCGCAGGACCCGCCACAGGCCGCACCCGGAGGCCATGAGCCCAACCTGGCACTCGCCCGACCCGCCGCCGCCGGCCCCGCCCCGGGGACCGGTGGGGTGGGCGCGCATCGTCCTGCGGGGGGGCCTCGTGGGGGGCGTGACCTTCGGGGGACTCGCGCTGCTCCTGCTTGTGCGGCTGCTGGAACGGCCGCTCTGCGGGCTGCGCCGTCCTGTCACCCCCTGGATCACGGTGGGCGTGTGCCGCGTCGCGTTGCGTGGGCTCGGGCTGCGCCTCCGGACCACCGGCGCAGCCCTGCGCGGGCGCGGGGCGATGGTGGCCAACCATGTGTCCTGGCTCGACATCTATGTCCTCAACGCACAGGCACCGCTCTACTTCGTCTCCAAGGCCGAGGTCGCGGGCTGGCCCGGAATCGGCTGGCTGGCCCGCGCGACCGGCACGGTGTTCGTCACCCGGACCGCCCGCGACGCCGCCGCCCAGGCGCTGCTGCTGGAGGCGCGGTTGCGCGCCGGCCACCGGCTGCTCCTCTTCCCCGAGGGCACCAGCACCGACGGCCTGCGGGTCCTGCCGTTCAAGCCCACCCTCTTCGCCGCCTTCTACCGTGACGGCCTGCCGGCCCTGCTGCAGGTCCAGCCCGTCAGCCTGCGTTACCATGCCCCCCCAGACGCCGACCCGCGGTTCCACGGCTGGTGGGGCGACATGGACTTCGCGACCCATCTGCTGACGATCCTGGCCGCCCCCGGCGGCGGCTCGGTGGACGTGACCTTCCACCCGCCGCTGCGCGTTGCCGACCACCCCGACCGCAAGGCCCTGGCCGCAGCCTGCACCACGGCCGTGCGCGACGGGCACGCCCGCGCGGCCTCCTGACCCGCCCCGACCGCCGAGGCCATCGCCACGCAACCACGGCTTGGACCTGCGCAGAAATCCGCGCAGAAAGGGGCATGTGCCCCAGCGCCGATCCGCCCAGGCCCGAAGCCCCGCCCTCCGTGGCCCGCGGAAAAACCCGGCCGCACATCGGCGTGACGACGTCGCGCCGCTCGGGCTGGCGGATCTTTCCGCTGGTTGCCTTCAACCTGTGGCTGGCCGGCGGGCGCGGGGTGCGCTGGGACACCGCCCGGCCCGCCGACATCGCCGCAGTGGACGGGCTGATCGTGGGGGGCGGCGACGACATCTCGCCCGACCTCTACGACGGGCAACTCGTGGCGACGGCGCGGCTCGACACCGACCGCGACGCGCTGGAGCGCCGGCTGGTGCTGGCAGCCCTCGCCGCGGGCAAGCCGGTGCTGGGGATCTGCCGCGGCGCGCAGATGCTCAACGTGGCGCTGGGCGGCAGCCTGCACCAGGACGCCTATGCCACCTATCCCGGCAGCCGCTATCGCCGCACCGTGCTGCCGCGCAAGACGGTGCAGGTGGTGCCGGGCAGCCTGCTGGCCCGGGTGGCCGGCCCCGCACCCATGCGGGTCAACGCGCTGCACAGCCAGTCGGTGGACCGGCTCGCACCGGACCTGCGCGTCGCCGCGCGCGACGAGGGCGGCATGGTCCAGGCCATCGAGCGGCTGAAGGACCCCTTCGCGCTGGGCGTGCAGTGGCACCCCGAACACCTCGTCTATGCCAGCCGCCACCGCGCCCTATTCGCAGCCCTCGTCGCCGCCGCACGGGCCGGACAGGACGGCGACCAGATCGCCGAGATCCGGGCCACCGCGGCTGACCCTGCCCCGGACTGACCGCCCCCCGGACGCTCCTCACAGAACC
>SKMM01000022.1 GCA_007121055.1 Paracoccaceae bacterium
CAGGGGCGGGCGGACGCCGGAATGAGCATGCTGGGCGATGCAGCCGGCGATGGCCGCCCGGCGCAGCGGCTTGGTCAGGCAGTCATCGAGCCCGGCCGCCCGCAGCCCGTCAGAGCCGTGCTGGTCCGGGGCATGGGCGGTCAGCGCCACGATGGGCACATGGGTGCCGGTCCCCCGTTCGATGGCACGGATGGCGCGGGTCGCCTCGCGGCCGTCCATGCCCGGCATGGAGATGTCCATGAAGACCAGGTCGGGCCCGAAGCTGCCATACATCGCCACAGCCGTTTCGCCGTCGTCCGCGAAGGCCAGTTCGATGTCGAGATCCTTGAGCATCTTCGCCAGTACCAGCTGGTTGGTGCGGTTGTCTTCGGCCGACAGCACCCGCATGCGACGGCGCGGCATCGGCGCCGTCGGCTCCGCGGCGCGGTCAGCCCCCGCGTCCCGGGCGCTCTCGGCGCCCGCAGGGACGAGGGCTGAGAGGTGGCGCATCAGCGTGCGGCGCAGGGCAGGGGCCTGGAGCACCGTGACCGACAGCCCCGCCGCCTCGTCCACGCCGATGGCGGCGGGGTTGGGCGCAAACATCACAACCGGCCCCTCCCAGCCGCGGGCCCGCAGCGCCAGCACCAGCGACATGCCGTCCATGCCCGGAAGCTCCTGCGCACAGAGCAGCACGTCTGGCCGCACCCCCCCGTCCAGTGCCCGCAGCGCCTCGGCCGCGGAATGGCAGGCGGTCACCGTCATCCCGACCGCGCTGAGCTGGCGGGTCAGAATCGTGCGGTTCACCGGGCGTTCGTCCACCACCAGCGCCCGGCGCAGGCCCGCCGGCAGCGCCCGCAGCGACTCGCCATCCTCCGCCACCGGCAGGCTGAGGCGCAGGCCGAAACAGGCGCCGCGTCCGGGTTCGCTCTCGACCCAGATCTCGCCGCCCATCAGCGTGATCAGCCGGCGCGTCAGCGCGAGGCCCAGGCCGGTGCCCTCGAACCGCCGGTTCTCGGCCGCGTCGAGCTGGGTGAACCCGTCGAACACCTGCGCCAGATGCTCGGCGGCGATGCCGATGCCGGTGTCCTCCACCGTAAGCCGCAGATCGCAGCGCCCGTCCGCGGCCTCGATCCCGGCCACGCGCACCAGAACATGGCCCGAGGCGGTGAACTTCACCGCATTGCCCACCAGATGCGTCAGCACCTGACGGATGCGGCCCGGGTCGGCCACGAGCCGGGTGGGCAGGAACAGGTCGTAATCCACTGCCAGCGTCAGTCCCCGTTCGGCCGCACGGGGCTGCTGCAGCGCCAGAACCTCGTGGATGCAGCGTTCCAGATCGAAGGGTTCGGGGTGCAGCGACATCCGCGCGTCTTCGGCGCGGGCGAAATCGAGGATGTCGTTCATCATCTGCAGAAGCGACTCGCCCGAGGCGCGGATGGTCTCGACCATCACGCGTTGGTCGTCGTCGAGTTGGGTGTCGCACAGCAGTTCGGCCATGCCCACGATGCCGTTCATCGGCGTGCGCAACTCATGGCTCATGTTCGACAGGAAGACGGACTTGGCGCGCCGCGCGGCCTCGGCGCGGTCGCGTTCCACGCGCAGCCGGTCCTCCATCGCGACCGTGTCGCTGACGTCGAGCGCGAGGCACACCAGATCGCCGTCCCGGGTGCGCCGGTCGATCAGCCGGATCCAGGGGCCGTCGCGGAACTTCACCACCGCGGGCGGGATCGGGGACTGATCCAGCCGCGCGCGCATGTGTCCGACCCAGTCGACCGGCGTCTGCGCCCCGAGATCCATCAGCGGCGCCTCGGCGCAGATCTGCAGCATCCGTGTGTAGGATACCCCGCGGGTGACCTCGGGCCAGTCGGAAAACAGGCGCAGGAACGGCCGGTTGGCGCCAAGAAGCCGGTGGTCGGCGTCGAAGATCGCAAGCCCGTCCTCGAGGGCCGCCACCGTCGCCCACAGGCGCCGTTCTGCCAGCGCCGCGGCGTCGGCCCCGGCCGGCTGGGCGTCCGCGCGGCCTGATCCTTCGGCCGGCGCCGCCATGCGCATGGCCGGCGTGCCGGGCTGCGCGGCCGAGCACATCGCCTCGCGTTCGGCCACGATGCGGTCGCCGAGCCGCCGGCCATGGTGTTCCAAGGCAGATCGCGCCTCGGCCAGCGCCCGGGTGCGGTGGTCCAGCAGACGTTCGGCGGCCAGGCGCGCCCGCCGCTCCTGCGTCAGCCGTTCCACCCATCCGTGGTGCGCCCAAACCATGGGCCCGTCCCCCCGTCCTGCCATCGGGTGGCCGACGGAGCCCGCCGCGCGTCCCCGCAGCCGCCGGTCACCCCCGGGTCCACCCGCCGCGGCGCCGCGGCGGCTTTTGCGCCAAATTGCACGTCCGGCGTGAAGGCCGCCTTAACGCGGGGCGACGCCCCCGGCCCAACCCCCCGCCACGACCGAAAAAGGCCACCTGCGTCCTGCCGCTCGGCGGGCCGGACCGCCTGGTTGGTGCAGATCAGTCGTGCTCATGCGAACGAATTGGGCGGACCGTCGGGGCTTGCAACCTCACTGTGCGGCCACGCAGGGAGGTGCCGCCGTGAGTGTGTCTGCCAATCCTCCCGGCCAGGAGCGCGAGCTTCGACCGGGTGCCAAGCAGGCTACATCGAGAAGCTGATGCCGCAGCCGCAGCTGGAACTGGCGTTGGGGTTCTGGATGGTGAACCGCGCGCCGATCAACTCTTCGGTGAAATCGATCACCGCGTTGGTCAGGAGCGGCAGCGACACCGGATCGATCACCACCCGAGCGCCGCCCTTTTCCAGCACCAGGTCGTCGGTGGCGGGATCGTCGAGCCGGATGTCGTACTGGAAGCCAGAACAACCGCCGCCCTCCACCGCGACCCTTAGCGCGCGCGCATCTCCGGTTTCCTCGGCGATCTCCAGCAGCCGGGCGAAAGCGCGGTCGGTGACGCTGGGCGGAAGGGTCAGGGTCTCGGCCGGCATGCGGTCCCTCCTGATACGCTCACACCCCCGTCCCGCGGGGGATTTCCGAGCCTTTCACTTGGAGATATAGACGCCCGCGACGGCGGCGACAAGCGCGAGGACCCGATGCGAGCCCCCCATGCCTCGGACCCCACCCGCAGCCGGGGCCGGCTGACTCCGGAGGAGGAGAGCGCCTGGCGCTCGGCCTTCCAGCGCGACCGTGACCGGATCATCCATTCCAGCGCCTTCCGCCGGCTCAAGCACAAGACCCAGGTGTTCGTGGAGCATGAGGGCGACTATTACCGCACCCGCCTGACGCATTCCATCGAGGTGGCGCAGGTGGCGCGCACGCTGGCGGGGGCGCTGGGGCTGGATGTGGATCTGGCCGAGGCGGTGGCGCTCGCCCATGACCTCGGCCACCCGCCCTTCGGGCATGTGGGCGAGGACACGCTGCAGCGGCTGATGGCGCCGCATGGCGGCTTCGACCACAACGCCCAGGCGCTGCGCATCGTGACAAGGCTGGAGCGGCACTATGCCGAATTCGATGGGCTGAACCTGAGCTGGGAGACGCTGGAGGGCATCGCCAAGCACAACGGCCCGGTGCGCCCGCCGCTGCCATGGGCGTTGGCGGAGTATGCGGGCGCGGCGCGCGCCCCGGGCCCGGCGCTCTGCGATCTGGAACTCGATACCCATGCTGGGCCCGAGGCACAGGCCGCAGCGGTGGCCGACGACATCGCCTACAACCACCACGACCTGCATGACGGGGTGCGGGCGGGGCTCTTCACGCTGGCCGATCTGGCCGATCTGCCCATCGTTGGTCCCGCGCTGCGCGAGGTCGACGGGCGCTGGCCGCGGCTCGACGCGCCCAGGCGGCGGCATGAGGCCTTGCGGCGGGTGTTCGGCGCGCTGGTGGAGGACGTGATCGGCACCGCCCGCAGCCGCATTGCCGGCCGTGCGCCCGACAGTGCCGCGGCGGTGCGCCGGATGGGCCGGCCGCTGGTGGGGTTCTCGGACGGCATGGCCGCCGAGCTGCGGGTGATCCGCGATTTCCTGTTCCACCGCATGTACCGCGCCCCCCCTGTAATGGAGATGCGGGCGCGGGTGACGGTGGTGGTGGAGGACCTGTTCGCCCTCTACCTCGACCGCCCTGATCTGCTGCCGGTCGAGTGGCGCCCGGCGGCAGGTGCCGAGGCCGCGCGCGCCCGCTTGGTATGCGACTATGTTTCGGGCATGACCGACCGCTTCGCGCTGCAGGCGCATGCCCGTCTTGTGGCCGGTTGAACGCCGGGTCCAGACCGGACGGGGCAGGGGGCCGCGACGGGGACAGGCTGGGTGCGCCCCCGGCCGACAGCGCCACGCCCGCTGCGTTCAGCGGGCGGCGGAGTGTCGACCCGGATCAACCTTCGCCCTTTGCCCGGCAAGGGGCTACGTTACCCCCTCCGGAGCGTCGCCGCTCCCGCAGGCGCCGCGGAACGCGGCGCCGCCCCGTGGTCAGTTGCCCGGCTGGGGCAGGGCGCTGTAGCCGGCGGTGAAGCCGCTGAGCGACAGCGACAGGTCGACCGGCTGGTCAGGTGCCGCCACCGAGACGATGGTGACAGTGGCCGCATTTCCGCGGCGGAAGCTCTCGACCATGGCCGCGGTCAGCCCGATCTGCGCGTAACAGCCGGAGATGTCACAAAACAGGAACGGATACCGGCGCACGGTCCCGCCATCCACGCTGATCGAGATCTGCTGCGGCAGCAGCGTGCCCAGCGGGGTGATCATGTTGGCACCGGCGACCGCCTCGCCGCCCGGCGGCAACGGAAAGATGGTGATCTCGGCCACCGGGTTGCCTTCGGGGTCGGTCATGAGCTGGGTCAGGCCACAGGGGTCCGAGCCGTCCTCCATCCGCTGGCACAGCTTGGTCCAGTCCCCGAATTCCTCGGCGACATAGGTGTCCCCCATGCCTTCCGAGGGCACCTCCTCGCCCAGCGGGAGGCCCGCGCCGGGGGGCATCCCCCCAGGGGCCGGGGCGGTTTCCTGGGCCAGCGCACTGCCGGCCGGCGCCATGCCGAGGGCAAGCGTGGCGGCCAGGGCGAGGGAAGGCGCGAATCGGATCATGTAGGGAGGGTCCTCTATCTGGGCGAAGCGTTTGGCGGGCTCTGTAGCATGGGCCCGCGGCGCTGTCAGTCCGCTTTGCCGTGACCGGCACGACGCAGCGTGACGCCGCCCTGGCGTTTTGGCCAAAAGAAAAAGGGCCGCAGAAGACGGCCCTTTTTCGCTTGCGTTTTTTCTCCCTGTCGGACCGGCCGACCTTTGATGATCAGGACGTTACGGGGTGCCCTTCAACGCGTCAACCGCAAATGCAGGGCCCTGCCTGCGCCGGCCCAGAGCTCCTGAAAGGACGGAAAGAAGCGACGGTTGAACCGGCCCCCGGCGCCGGAGCGAAAAAGGCCGCACCCCGGGGGTGCGGCCAGTTCGACAGGGAGGAAAACGCCGACGGCCGCCAAACCGTCCGCAGAACGAGTATCCGAAAAATAGGTTAACGGAGGGTTTCCGGGCCGGTCCGCGAAGCCCGCGCCACGGACACCCGCCCCCGGCCCTCCACGACCTGGCTGCGCGCGGGTCCGCTTCCGTCCTGCGGGGGTCAGAGCTTGCGCAGGCGCAGCAGCGTCAGGCGGTTTTCCTGCCGCTCCACCACCTCGAAGCGGAAGCCGTGGAAGCTGAAGACCTGTCCTTCCACCGGGATGGTCTGGGCCTCGTGGATGACAAGCCCCGCGATGGTGTTGGCCTCCTCGTCGGGCAGGTCCCAGTCGGTGGCGCGGTTGAGGTCGCGGATCGTCACGCCGCCCTCCACCAGGTAGCTGCCGTCCTCCATGGGCTGGAACGGGGCCGGGGTGTCGATGTCGAACTCGTCCTCGATCTCGCCCACGATCTCCTCGAGGATGTCCTCCAGCGTGATCAGTCCCAGCAGCGCGCCGTATTCGTCCACCACCAGCGCGAAATGGCTGCGCCGGTGCAGGAATTGTTCCATCTGTTCGTCCAGCGGCGTGGTCTCGGGGACGAAATAGGGCGGGCGGGCCACCGACAGCACGTCGAGGCTGTCGAGCGCGGCGTAATCGCCGTCGGCGTCGCGGAGCAGCCGGTCGGTCTCGCGCCACAGGTCGCGGATGTGCAGCACGCCCACGATGTTCTCGGGGTCGTCCTTCCACAGCGGCAGGCGGGTGTGGCTGGAGCCGATGACCTGCGCCACGATCTGCGCAGGCGGTGCGCCCGCGTCGATCATCTCGATGGAGCTGCGGTGGCGCATCACCTCCTCCACCGTGCGGTGGGCGAGGTCGAGCGCGCCGAGGAGGCGGTCGCGGTGTTCCTTCTCGACGGTGCCCTGGGCGTGGCCCAGTGCCAGCGTGCCGGCGATCTCCTCGTGCAGCGACAGGATGTGGCTGGAGGGGTCGGTGCGCACGCCGAAGATGTAGAGCAGGCCGCGCACCAGAAGCCGCACTGCGGCGACCACTGGCGCAAACAGCCGCACCACCAGCGCGATGGGCCGGGCGACCCGGCCCGCGGCGGATTCGGGGTTGGTGATGGCGTAGGTCTTGGGCAGCACCTCGGCGAAGACGAGGATCAGCACGGTCATCACCAAGGTGGCCACCGCCACCGCCGAATCGCCCAGGAGCCGGGCGAACAGCGCCGTGGCCAGCGAGGCCGCGAGGATATTGACCAGGTTGTTGCCCAGCAGGATCGCACCGATCAGGCGTTCGTTGTCCTCGGTCAGCCGCAGCGCCACCTGCGCGCCGCGCGCGCCCCGGTCGGCCTGGGCCCGCAGCTTGCCGCGCGACGAGGCCGTCAACGCGGTCTCGCTGCCGGAAAAGAACGCCGACAGCAGCACGAGGCCGAGGATCGCGCCGGCAGTGATCCAGAAACCCGTCTCCAGGACCGCAGGCGGCAGGTCCATCTCCAGCAGTCTGTCGCGCAGGGCCGATGTGGGGCTGTCCGCGGCGCTCGGGTCGGCGGGCTGCATCTGTCGCGGGGTCACGGGTCCTCCGGGCGGGCGAGCGGGTGGTGGTCGAGGACCGTGCGCCGCAACCGATCCTCCAGCACATGGGTATATATCTCGGTGCTGGAGATGTCCGCATGTCCGAGCAGGGTCTGGATCACCCGCAGATCGGCACCTCCCGCCAGAAGGTGGGTGGCGAAGGCGTGACGCAGCTTGTGCGGGCTCACGCGCGCGGGCGAGAGGCCGGCGGCCACGGCGAGGTCCTTCAGCAGCGCATGCACCCCCATGCGCGTCAGATGTCCCGCCTTGCCCCGCGAGGGGAACAGGGCGCGCTGCGCAGGCCGGCCAGCGGCGCGCGCGGCGTCCTCCTCGGTCAGACGTGCGGCGGTCCAGGCCGCGAGGGCCGCGCGGGCAGGGCGCGACAGCGGCACCATGCGCTCGCGTCCGCCCTTGCCCTTCACGAGCAACATCTCCGGTTCGCCCAGCGTGGCCGACAGCGGCAGCGCCACCAGTTCGGACACCCGCATTCCCGTGGCGTAGAGAAGCTCCAGCAGGCAGGTCGCGCGCAGGTGGTCGGCTGGCGTCCGGCCATGGGCCCGGGCGGCCTGCAACAGCCTTGAGACCTCGTCTTCCGACAGGGTCTGAGGCAGGCGGCCCCCGCGGCCGGGGCCGCGCAGCTCCACCGCCGGGTCGGTGGCGCACCACCCCTCGGTCCAGGCGAAGCGATAGAGCTGCCGAATCGCCGACAGTCGGCGGCCGCGCGTGGCCCGCGACAGCCCCTCCGCATCGCAAGCGACCAGATAGGCCTCGATGTCGGCCCGTCCCGCCCCCGCAAGCCCCAGTCCGCGGCGCCCCAGCCACCCCGCGAAATCCCGCAGGTCGCGGCCATAGGCCAGAAGCGTGTTGCGCGCCGCGTCCCGCTCGGCCGCCTGCGCCTCGAGAAAGGTGGTGATCCAGCGCGCATCCACGGCGGCCAGCGCGGCGCGGGCGGGCCTGGCGCAGGCATCGCCGCCCGGTACGCGGTCCGTTTCGACCCCGGCGGCTGGCGCAGAGGCGGCGGCGGATGCCTTGGCCGCGACGCTGGCCGGAGGCC
>SKMM01000129.1 GCA_007121055.1 Paracoccaceae bacterium
ACGGCGGCGGGGCCTGCTATGTCGTCTCGGTCGGCTCCTATGACGACGAGATCACCGAAGGCGCGCTGATCGCCGGCATCGACACGCTGGTGAAGGAGAGCGAGCCCACCATGGTCGTGGTGCCCGAGACCACGCGGCTGATCCGGGCGGGCTCGCAGAAGGTCCAGCAGAAGATGGTGCAGCATTGCGGGCTGCAGATGCGCAACCGCTTCGCGATCCTCGACATCTTCGCGGGCTACCGCGATGTCGCGGGGGGCGATCCGGTATCGGCCTTCCGCAACGACATCGGCATCAACCAGCTCGATTTCGCGGCGGCCTATTACCCCTGGGTCAACACCTCGGTCTTCGCCGCCCGCGACTTCAGTTATCGCAACATCGAGCCCAAGTCGCGCAAGGCCCTGATCGAGCTGATGAAGCGCGACATCGACCCGATGGGCGCCAAGCCCGCATCGCTGGCCGGCATCTTCGCCGAGATCGACCTGATGGCCGATGGCGCCCGCGAGGCCGCCGAGGCCGCCGAGGCCGAGAAGCCCGAGGAGGAGCGCCGCGGCGTCCCCTCCGCCGAGGATCTCGACAAGACCATGCGCTCCATCGTGCCGGTCTATGGCGAGATGATGAACGAGATCGCCGACCGCATGAACTGCATGCCTCCCGGCTCGGCCATGGCCGGCATCTACACCATGGTCGACAACACCCGCGGCGTCTGGAAGGCCCCCGCCAATGTCAGCCTCAACGCCGTCGTCAGCCCCACCGTCAATATAGGCCATGACGAGCAGGAGGACCTCAACGTCACCCCCCAGGGCAAGTCGATCAACGCCATCCGCCCCTTCGTGGGCGAGGGCACCCTGGTGTGGGGCGCGCGCACGCTCGACGGCAACAGCCTCGACTGGCGCTACATCAACGTGCGCCGCACCATGATCATGCTGGAGGAATCGATCCGCCTCTCGGCCAAGGCCTATGTGTTTGAGCCCAACACCGCCGACACCTGGATCACCATGCGCTCGATGATCGAGAATTTCCTCTACGGCATCTGGAAGCAGGGCGGCCTCGCCGGCGCCGTGCCCTCGGATGCCTACTCCGTCCATGTCGGCCTGGGCGAGACCATGACCCCGGTGGACATCCTCGAGGGGATCCTGCGCATCACCGTCCTCGTCGCCGTCACCCGCCCGGCCGAGTTCATCGAGATCACGTTCCAGCAGCAGATGCAGAAATCCTGAGGAAGGACTGACCCATGGCAGAAGACGGTTCCACCCAGAGCGCCTCGGTCTGGCCGCTCCCGAAATTCCACTTCCAGGTCAAGTGGGACGACACCGAAGTGGCCTTCCAGGAGGTCGCGGGCCTCGACATCGAGACCCAGCCCATCGAATACCGCGCCGGCAACAGCAAGGTGTTCTCCACGGTCAAGATGCCGGGCCTGCTCAAGACCGGCACGATCACCATGAAGAAAGGCGTGTTCAAGGGCGACAACGCGATGTTCGCGTGGTTCGCCGAGGTGAAGATGAACACCATCAAGCGCAAGTCGGTGACCATCTCGCTCCTGGACGAGGAGCACAATCCGACCATGGTCTGGAAGGTCCAGAACGCCTTCCCGGTCAAGGTCAGCTCCACCGACCTGAAGGCCGAAGGTAACGAGGTCGCGGTGGAAACGTTGGAACTGGCCTTCGAGGGGCTGGAGATCGAGAACGGCTGACCCGCATATGGCCGACGACTTCCTCCTGCCAGTCGCCTTCCACTTTGCGGTGTCGCTGGACGGCGCAGAGGTGAAGGCGCCCGACGCGGCCTTCCGCGAGGTCTCGGGTCTGGAAACCGAGATCGAGACCGAGGAGCTGCGCGAAGGTGGCGAGAACACCTTCGTCCACCGTCTCCCGAAGGGCCGGCGGCAGGGCAACCTGTCGCTGGTCCGCGGGCTGGCTGTGGGCGACGATCCGCTGGTCAGATGGTGCACATCGGTGCTCGAAAGCACGCTGGCGACCGAGATCCCCACCGCGACCGTGCTGGTTAAGCTCCTGGACGCCGACCACCAGCCCATCGCGGCCTGGTCGGCGCAGAACTGCTGGCCGGTCAAGTGGCAGGTCGGCAGCTTCGACGCGATGAAGAACGAGATCGCGGTGGAAACCATCGAACTGTCCTACACCACCATCAAGCGGGTGAACTGATGACGATCGAGATCGGAACACTGGTGGTGCGCGGGTCGTTTGGAACTCGGCGCGACGATGCCCGGGCGCAGGAGGCCCGGCTGGAGGCCGCCCTCGACCGCCTGCGCCAGGAGATGCGCGCCGAGGTGCGCGAGATCCGCGCCGAGGCCGAGCGGCGGCGCCGGGAGCTCTGAGGTGGCCCGGCTGAGCATCACCCGCTGCCGCATCCTGCGCGACAAGATCGAGCCGGTCCCCAACCCCAGCCCGATCAAGGACATCTTCGAGGTCACGATCAACCCCGAAAGCTATTCGCGCCGCTATGCCGTGGCCTACAACGGCACCGGGCGGGCGGGCCATGCCCCCATCGGCCAGGCTGCCGCCGCGGCCGAGTTCGCCCGCACCGAGGCCGAAAGGATCAGCTTCGATCTGGTGATCGATGGCACCGGCGTGGTGGAGGCCGCCCGCGGCAAACCCGTGTCGGACGAGATCGCCCGGCTGCGCGACATTACCTACACCTACCAGGGCGAAGACCACGAGCCGAACCCGGTGGAGCTGAACTGGGGCGAGGAGCTCAAGGCCTTCCGCGCCCGGCTGACCGCGATGGACGTCGACTACACGCTCTTCAAACCCGACGGCGCGCCGCTGCGCGCCAAGGTCCGGCTGGAGTTTATCGAGGCCCAGACCCCGCGCGAGGTCGCCGTCAAGGCCGACAAGCAGAGCCCCGACCTGACCCATCTGGTGCGGGTGCGGGCGGGCGACACGCTGCCCAACCTGTGCCAGCGGATCTACAACGACCCCTCCGCCTATCTGAAGGTCGCCGCGCTCAACGGGCTCGACGGGTTCCGGGCGCTGGAGCCCAACACCCTGCTGCGCTTCCCGCCGCTGCGATAGGACCGCCATGGCCGACAGCCCCGCCCTTGGTGCCACAGGCCCCCTGACCGTCAGCGTCGAAATCAACGGCCGCGCCCTCTCAGGCGCCGTGGAAGTGCTGTCGGTGGAGAGCTCGAACGCGGTGGGCCAGATCGCCCGGGGCCGCGTCCGGCTGCGCGACGGCAGCGCAGCGACGCTCGAGTTTCCCCTCACCGACGACGCCAGCATCAAGCCCGGTGCCGACATCGCGGTGAAGGCAAGCTATGGCGGGGGGGCAGCCCAGACGGTGTTCGAGGGCGTGATCATCGCGCTCCGCACCCGCATCATGGGCACCGACGGAGACTGCGCGCTGGACCTCGACTGCCGCGGCCTGCCGATCAAGCTCCACCAGATCCGCAAGTCCGCGTTCTATGCCGACCAGACCGACAGCGACATCATGACCCGGATCGCCAAGGACGCCGGGCTGACCGCCAAGGTCACCGGCACAAGCGCCCAGCACCGGCAGGTCCTGCGCAACGACTGCACCGACTGGGAATACCTGCGCCTGCTGGCCGACCGCAACGGGCTTTTGCTCTACACCGACGGGCGCGAGCTGCAGGCCAAGCCGCCCGACGTCGCGGCCGAACCGGCGCTGCGCGTCACCTTCGGCACCGATCTCTACGACGTAGATCTCGAGATCTCCGCCCAGCGCGCCTTTTCGCAGGCGCGGATGCAAAGCTGGAGCGTCGCCGATCAGAGACTCCGGCAGGTCGACAGCAAGCCACCCAAGGGACCGCGCTGGGGCACGCTCACGCTCAGCGCGCTGGCCGACGTGTTCCTCGGCGGCCGCCCCAAGGGCCCGACCCTGTCCACCCCCGCCGATCTGGAAAACGATTGCCTGCAGAACTATTCCGACGCCATCGTGCAGGGCACCGAACTGGGCCGGATCGTGGGCGCCGTCCGCTTTGCCGGCAGCGGGCGGGTCAAGCCCAACTCCACCCTCAGGATCGACGGGCTGGCCGAGCGGCTGAACGGCGTGGGGTTCGTGACCGGGGTGGAGCATGTGCTCGACGACCGCGGCTGGGTCACCACCGCCATTCTGGGCGCGTTGCCGGACGACGAGGGGTTCGGGACCCGCCGCCCGGTCACGGTGGCCGCGGGCGTCACCACGCCGGTGCACGGGCTGGAGGTGGGCGTGGTCAAGAAGATCCACGAGGACCCCGGGAACCGCGCCCGCATCCAGATCGCGTTGCCGATGATCTCGGGCGCCGAGGACGGGATCTGGGCCCGGCTGGGCAGCCCCTATGCCGGAAGCGCGACGGGCTTCGACTTCCTGCCCGAGATCGGCGACGAGGTGATCGTGGGCTTCATGGGGGGCGACCCGTCCCACCCCGTAATCCTCGGCTCGGTCCACAGCCCGAAGAACACCGGCCCCGTGGCCGCCGACGAGAAGAACCCTCTGAAGATCCTGCAGACGAAATCCGGCACCAAGCTCACTTTTGACGACGACCGGAAGGCGGTGATCATCGACACCCCCGGCGGCGCGCAGGTGACGCTCGATGACGACACCAAGCAGGTGACGATGAAGGACCAGAACGGCAACACCGCCACGCTGGGGGATGCGGGCATCACGCTCTCCAGCCCCAAGGACATCACGCTGGACGCCAAGGGCAACGTGGTGATAAAGGCCGCCCAGAACGTCTCGGCCAAGGGAACGAACATCACCGCCGAGGCGCAGGCCAGCGCCACCGTCAAGGGCAATGCCAGCGCCGAGATCTCGGCCTCGGGGACAACGACGGTCAAGGGCGCCATGGTCATGATCAACTGAGAAGGGACCGCCCATGCCCCCCGCCGCCCGCCTGACCGACATGCACAGCTGCCCGATGGTCACCGTTCTGGTGCCCCATGTCGGCGGCCCCATCGTCGGGCCAGGCGTGCCCTCCGTGATGATCGCGTCGCTACCGGCCGCCGTCCTGGGCGACAGCTGCGTCTGCACGGGCCCGCCCGACAGCATCGTCATGGGGTCGAGCACCGTGATGATCGGCGGCCGGCCGGCCGCGCGGATGGGCGATCCCACCGCCCATGGCGGCACCATCGTGCTGGGCGCCGTCAACGTCATCATCGGGGGCTGAGATGGCCGAGGCCCCAAATGTCCCTGGCGAAGACGGCGGTTTCCTCGGCCAGGGCTGGGCCTTCCCGCCCCGCTTCGAGGCGCGGACCGGCGCCGCCACCCGCCGCACCGCCGAAGCCGACATCGTGGAAAGCCTGCGCATCCTCTTCGCCACCCGGCCGGGCGAGCGGGTGATGCAACCCGATTACGGCTGCCGTCTGACGGATCTGGTGTTCGAGCCGATGAACGACCCCACCCGCATCGCCATCGAGGTGGCCATCCGCCGTGCCGTCCTGTTCTTCGAGGCGCGCATCTATCTCGACCGGGTGGAGGTGACGGCGGTGGACTGGCCGGGCGGCCGGCTCGAGATCCTCGTGACCTACACCGTCCGCGCCACGAACTCGCGCCACAACGTGGTGTTTCCCTTCTATCTCAGCGAGGGCACGCTCTTGACGGAGGCCCCGCTCAGCCTCGAGGCGTGAGCCGCGCTCAGGGCTTGGGCCCGTTGCGCGCCCGCTGATAGGTGCCGAACACCAGCACGCCCAGAAGCAACAGAACCAGCAGCGTCAGGAAGACCGGCGGCCAGAACGCGAACTGGTCGCAGGTCGTCAGCAATACCAGCAGCACCAGCAGCACCACGCTGCCGACCCAGACCGTCCCCATCCGGAAGGCGATCCGGTCCGCAAGCCCCGAAAAGAACGACCACCAGACCATCAGCGCAAGCGTCAGGCCCAGCCCCGTCGCTGCCGCGCCGACGTAGAAGCGGTTGGGGCAGGCGAAGGCGCACACCCGGTCGAACTGCAACTCCAGCGTGGCCAACTCGGGCGGGAACCGCCACAGGTCCCAGCGGTCGAAGATGATGTTGGCGATGCGCATGTCGCCCGGATCGTCGGCCAGCGGCACCGGCCAGAACCCGATGCCGCCGAAATTGTCCTGAAACGAGATGACGTTGTAGATGAATTGCCCGTACTCCGTGTCCGCGTCCGCCGCGCCGGCGCCGGTCCTGGCAGGCAGATGGCGCTGCCCGCCGGGCGGGACCACGGGCAGCAGCCGGCGCAGGATCTCGGTGCGGACATCGGCGCCGAACTGGCCGGCCTCCATGCGGAAGCGGATGTTGCGGTCAGCCTCGGCCGTGGGACGCTCCAGAAAGACGAGGATGTTGTCCACCACCGGCCGCCCGCCGCCGCCGCGCTCCAGCAGCAGGCGGATGTCCTCGAAGATCGGCTGGGTGACAGGCTGGACCGCAAGTCGCAGGTCGAAGGCCAGATGCACCGCCTGCCCCCGCGCCGCCAGTGGCCGCGCGATGCGCTCCACCAGCGCTACCAGCCGGTCGGCATGGGGGTGCGGGCCCACCCCGTCATAGCCGTCCACGATCAGCGTGAGCGCGTCGGGCTGGGGCCGGTCGAACAGCGTGGGCAGGAAGCGCCGCGCCTCCTCCACCGTCAGGGCATCGAAGCGCGCGAAGGGCGCCATGGCCGCGGCGGTCCCGGCGACCACGGTCTCGATGTTCGCCTCGCTCCAACTCTCCCAGCCGGTGATCCGGATGGCAAGGTCGGCGCGGCTGCGGTGGCGGTGGGCGGCGGTGACGAAATCGCGCCGCTGCGTCTCCCACTGCTGCCGGAAACGCAGGGACACAGTCCCCGGCGAGGCCGCGTCGGTCCAGTGCAGCCCGTAGAAGGCGAGCCGCTCCACCAGTTCGAAATCGACCTGCGGCAGGGCGGGCCGGTCCCCGGGGGCCGCGGTGAGCCTCGGGTCCACGGGTGAGAACCAGAATGGATAGAACGCATAGACCAGCGCGTGTTCCTCGCGCCGCAGGACGCAGCCACAGCCGGGGGCGGCGATGTTGCCCGACAGGCGCGGGGTCTCCGGGTCCGGCACGATCCGGTCCGACAGGGCGACCGCGCGCTCCTGCAGCGCGGCCGGCAGGGGCGGGTCGACGGCGGCGAAGGCCGCGGCCATCAGCCGGCGGTGGGGATAGGACAGGCCCAGAAGGTGGTCCCGGGCGGCGTCGGGCAGGTCGTGGTCCTCGGCCAGTTCCGGGATCGCCAGGATTGCATCGACCAGGGCCGGGGTCATGGTCCAGCGCTCCTCGACAAGGCCCGCGAGGCGCTCGGCGTCGGCCTCCACGATCCGCTCCACCGCCTGCGCCGCGAGCGGGCGCAGCACGCGCCGCACGTCGCCGCGCAGCACCTCGCGGCTGACGGCCGGGGCGAAATCGGTGGTCATCAGCGCCTGCACGAAGTCTGGGTTGTCGATGCTGGCCTGCAGGGTCTGGTCGGTCACCTCGGTCACGATGAAGGTTTCGGGCAGGGTCACGGGGTCGGCGTCCGGCAGGCCCACGGCGGGCAGGTCGATCGTCGGCGGCAGCGGCTCGGCGGCCTCGGCAAAGATGCTGGCGGCGCGTTCGATGTCTGCGTCGTGGCGGTCCTGGATGGTCCGGCGGATCGCCGCCCTTGTGCCCTCCAGCAGCTGGTCCCGGCTGGGGGCGAGGCGGCCGACCAGGGCTTCGGCAATCGGCTGGCTGCCGTGGAACTCGGCCACGAAGGCCAGCCCCGCCACCCCGGCCTCATCCAGGCGATAGACCCGCGCCGGGCTGTCCGGGGCGGTCACAAGCGCCTCGATCTGATCGCGCAGACAGGCGTTGTCCTCGGCCCCCAGCACGGCCATGATCTCGGCCATCAGCCCGCGCGCGCTGTCGTGCAGCGTGTCGAGCGCGCGCAGATCGGGCCCCAGATCCACCGCCCCGCTCAGCAGCGCGGCCTCGTTCGGCCCGAAGGCG
>SKMM01000124.1 GCA_007121055.1 Paracoccaceae bacterium
CCCGCCACCCCCCGCGCGGGGCGGCGTTTGCGCCTTTGGTGGCCAGCGCTGGGGGGTGCGTTTGGGGGACTTGCTCTGAGGCGGATGCCGCCTCAGGTGCCTGGCGGTGTTGGGCCGTTTCCTGGAGGCGCCATGGCTGAGGCGCCGGCGGCGGTTGGGCCGCTGACCCATGGGCGCGTGCTGCGAATCGCGGGTCCGATCATGCTGGCCAATGCCACGGTGCCGATCCTCGGCCTCGTGGATACGGCGGTGGTGGGGCAGATGGGCCAGGCCGCGCCCATCGGCGCGGTGGGCGTGGGCGCCATCATCCTGTCGGCGGTCTATTGGGTCTTCGGGTTCCTGCGCATGGGCACCACCGGCCTCGTGGCGCAGGCGGTGGGGGCGCGGGACGAGGCCGAGACCGGGGCGATCCTGACCCGGGCCTTGATGATCGCCGGGCTGGCTGGGATCACGCTGATTGCCGTGCAGGGTCCGCTGAGTTGGGGCGCCTTCCGGCTGGCGCCAGCCTCCGACGCGGTGGAGGGGCTGGCGCGGGACTATCTGGCGATCCGGATCTGGGGGGCGCCGGCGACGATTGCGCTCTATGCGCTGACGGGCTGGCTCATCGCCACCGAGCGCACGCGGGGGGTGCTGGGGCTTCAGCTGTGGATCAACGGGCTGAACATTGGCCTGGATTTGTGGTTCGTGCTGGGGCTGGGGTGGGGCGTGCAGGGGGTGGCGGCGGCCACGCTGATCGCCGAATGGTCGGGGCTGGCGCTGGGTTTGTGGCTGTGCAGGGCGGCGTTTGCGGGGGCCGCGTGGCGCGATTGGGTGCGGGTTCTGGACCCCGTCCGTCTGCGCCGCATGCTGGCGGTGAACGGCGACATCATGATCCGATCGGTGCTGCTGCAGGCGAGCTTCGTGAGCTTCGTCTTCGTCGGTGCGGGGTTCGGGGACGAGGCGCTGGCGGCCAATCAGGTGTTGCTGCAGTTCCTGAACGTTGCAGCATATGCGCTTGACGGCTTTGCCTTTTCTGCCGAGGCGCTGGTGGGCCAGGCGGTCGGGGCGCGCAGCGTCGCGGGTCTGCGCCGGGCGGGCTGGCTGGCAAGCCTGTGGGGTCTGGGGGCGGCGCTGTTGCTCGCGGGCATGTTCTGGGCGGGCGGTCCGTGGTTGATCGGCGTGATGGCGCGGGATGTGGCGGTGCAGGCGGCTGCGGTGGGGTGGCTGCCCTGGGTGGTGCTGGGGACGGTGCTGAGCCTCGCGGCCTACATGCTGGACGGGATCTTCATCGGCGCGACCGAGACGCGGGCCATGCGCAACGCCATGCTGGTGTCGGTGGCGATCTACGCCGTGGCGCTGGCGGGTCTGACGGCGGTTTTCGGGGCGACGGGGCTGTGGGCGGCGCTGATGGTCCTGAACCTGGCCCGTGCGGCGACGCTGGCGCGGGCCTACCCGGCGCTGGAGGCGCGGGTGGCGGCGGGCTGAGCGGGGCAGGCGGCGCGGCGGCCGGGGCCTGCCCTTGGGTCGGGTCAGGCCTGGCGCGGCCAGTGGCGCGCGGCCGGTTCAGACTTCCGGCTCTGCGCGCCGGATGAGGTCCGGCCGGTGCTGCGGCCGTTCCTTGGGCTCGGGCGCGCCGGGTGGGGCGCCCCTGCTCTCAGGCCCGGCCGTAGGCCTCGGCTACCCGGGACACGGCGGCTTCCGGGGACATCTCCTCGGCCTCGCCGGTGCGGCGGCAGGCAAGCTCCACCTGGCCCTTCGCCAGCCCGCGGGGGCCCACGGTGATGCGCCAGGGCAGGCCGATGAGGTCCATGGTGGCGAATTTCGCGCCCGCCCGCTCCTCGCGGTCGTCATAGAGCGGCTCGAGCCCCCGGGCGGTGAGGGCGTTGAGGATGCCCTCGCAGGCGCTGTCGGCGCCGTGGTCGCCCTGCTTGACGTTGACGATGCCCACGTGGAAGGGGGCCACGCCCTCGGGCCAGATGATGCCGCGCTCGTCGTGGCTGGCCTCGATGATGGCGCCTACCAGGCGGCTCACGCCGATGCCGTGGCTGCCCATGTGCACCGGCACGCGCGCGCCGTCGGGGGTGGTGACGGTGGCGCCCATGGGCTCGGAGTACTTGGTGCCGAAATAGAAGATCTGCCCGACCTCGATGCCGCGCCCGTGGTAGCGCCGCTCCTCGGGGAGCTGGGCGAACAGCTCGGGGTCGTGGGTCTCGTCGGTGCGGGCATAGAGTGCCGTGAACTCGTCGCACACGGCCTTCACCGCGGCGGGGTCGTCGTGGTCGATCCGGCGGTCGCCAAGGCGCAGCTCGGTCACCGCGCTGTCGTAGAACACCTCGGATTCCCCGGTGGAGGCGAGGACGAGGAATTCATGGGTGTCGTCGCCGCCGATGGGGCCCGAGGCCGCCCGCATCGGGATCGCGGTCAGGCCCATGCGTTCATAGGTCCGCAGGTAGGACAGCATGTGGCGGTTGTAGGCGTGGATCGCGGCGTACTTGTCGAGGTCGAAATTGTAGCCGTCCTTCATCAGGAACTCGCGGCCGCGCATGACGCCGAAGCGGGGGCGGATCTCGTCGCGGAACTTCCACTGGATGTGATAGAGCGTCAGCGGCAGGTCGCGGTAGCTGCCGATATGGGCGCGGAAGATGTCGGTGATCATCTCCTCGTTGGTGGGCCCATAGAGGAGGTCGCGGTCGTGGCGGTCGCGGATGCGCAGCATCTCCTGGCCATAGGCGTCGTAGCGGCCGGATTCGCGCCACAGATCCGCGGGTTGCAGGGTGGGCATGAGGACGGGGATGTGGCCGACGCGTTGCTGTTCCTCGTGCACGATCGCCTCGATCCGGCGCAGCACGCGCAGGCCCAGCGGCAGCCAGGAATAGATGCCCGCGGCCTGTTGCCGGATCATGCCCGCGCGCAGCATCAGCCGGTGGCTGACGATCTGCGCCTCGGCCGGGGTTTCCTTGAGCACGGGCAGAAAGTAGCGGGACAGGCGCATGGATTTAACCCCTCGGCGAGTGCGGCCCCGGTCTAGGCAGTCCCGCCGCCCCCGGCAAGGGGGCGCGGGCTTGATCGGCGGGGCGGACCGGGTGATGCTCTTGCATGACCCGCCGCCGCAGCTTCCGCCCCCGCCGGGCCCCGGCCAGCCGCCCCCGCCCGGAGACGGAGGCGTTGCAGCGCATCGACACCCTCACCCGCACCGCCCGGGCCAACTGGCTGGGGCTGCTGGCCTATCTGGCCTATGTCGGGGTGACGCTGATGGGGGTGGAGGATGCGGATTTCTTCATTCCCGAGCGCCAGACCGACCTGCCGCTGATCGGGGTGGCGGTGCCGACGGTGCTGTTCTTCTATGTGGCGCCCGTGCTGGGGGCGATGCTGTATGTCCATTTGCACCTCTATCTGCTGAAGCTCTGGACCGCGCTGGCCGAGGTGCCGGCGCAGGCCGGCACCGCACCGCTGGCCGAGCGCATCACGCCTTGGGTGATCAGCGACATGGCGCTGGTGTTCCGCCCCGGCGCCGCGCCGCCCTTCGCGCTGCGGTATCTGACGGCGGCGGTGGGCCTTCTGTTCATCTTCGCGGCCGGCCCGGTGGTACTCGGCTTCTTCTTCTGGCGCTCGGCGCCGAAGCACGACCCCTGGTTGACCGTGCTCGCCTGCGGGGTGCCGCTGGTGCTCGTGCTGTTCGTGGGCACGGTGTCGCTGCGGCGCATGCTGCTGGCGATGCGCCGGGGCCGCCGGGCCGCAACACAGACCCGCTGGCGGCGATGGCTCGGGGCCGGCCTGGGCGGCGTGCTGACGCTGGTCATGTCGGTAGGCCTGCTCGGACTTGGCTTTGCCTGGTCGTCGGACGAATGGAACCGCCTCGGCCTGCCGGACTATACCACCGGCCTGCTGGTGTCCGCGGACTTGCGCGGGGTGAACTTCACCCATGCCCCGCCCGATTGGCAACCGCGCGAGCAGGCCTTTGCTGTTTTTCGGCGCGAGATGTGCAAGGCCGACGGTCTGAGCCCCACTGTCTGTGGCGAGGGCCGGGAGTTTCCCTCCTCCGACAATCCCGCACCCGACGACGCCGTTGTCGCCCTGCGCGAAGCCTGGTGTGCGCGTGAATTCTCGGAGAATACGACGGAACACTGCGGCGCATATTTCGAGGGTTTCGAAGCGAGGGTGCGCGAGGACTGGCGCACGGCACGGATTGCAGAACTGCTGGCCATTCGCCGCGACCTGGCCAACGTCGACTTCCGCGGAGCGGACCTTACCGGGACGCGGATAAGTGGGGCGGACCTCCGTGGGGCGCGGATGAATGGGGCGAACCTATTTCTGGCCGAGATGGAGGGAGCGGACCTCCGTGGGGCGCGGATGGACTTTGCTATCCTTGCAGGTGCAAGCATTGAGTCAGCGCAGTTGCAAAATGCCCGGATGGAGGGGGCATTACTCATCACGACGCGGATGGAGGCGACGACACTCCGACGCGCAAGATTGGACGGAGCGCTACTTTTTGGGGTTCGCATGGACGCAAGCACAACCTTTACCTCGGCTTCATTGCAAGGTGCTGCGCTTTACGATGTGTCGCTTCCGCCGGAAGTGCTGTCTGCGGAGCAGCTAGGTGTGATGTTTGGAGACGGGAGTGTAAGGGTGCCGGGCATCGCGCCGGGCGGCGCTGGGTGGCCGGTGCACTGGTCGGTTCGGAAGCTAAACTGGGAAGAGTTCGAAGCACGATGGCGGGCGTGGCAGGCGGCGCTGGAGGGGGATGGGCAGGCCGAGTGACCAGGGCGCGGCGGTTGCGTTGCCGGGGCCGGGGGCGGCCGCGCGCGACGGCGCCGGGTGGGCGAGCGGTGGCCCGGTCAGGCGCGTTCGACGTATTCGAAGGTTTCGGTGTTGACGACGATGGCCTCGCCCTCGCCCACGAAGGGGGGGACGGTGATGCGCACGCCGGTGTCGAGGATGGCGGGCTTGCAGTTGTTGGCCGCCGTCTGGCCTTTCACCACCGGCTCGGTCTCGGCCACCGCGCAGGTCACCTTCCGGGGCAGCGAGACGTTGAGCGCCTCCTCGCCGTAGTACTCCACCGTCACTGTCATGCCGTCCTGCGGGACGGGGCGACGCTGTATGTCCTCCTGCACATCTATCCGTTGAAGCCGTGGTCGGCCTGGCGACGGGGGTGCGGCATCGGAGCGCCGCTGGGGCGGGTGACAGTGGCGAAGGGTGGCCATGCGGTCGCCGGAGGCCTTGAGCTCAAGAAGGCGACCGGGTCGAGAGGCCCCGCGGTGGCATCCTGCCTTGGGCGCGGCTGCGGG
This sequence comes from Paracoccaceae bacterium, assembly GCA_007121055.1. Classification (GTDB taxonomy): domain Bacteria; phylum Pseudomonadota; class Alphaproteobacteria; order Rhodobacterales; family Rhodobacteraceae; genus Rhodobaculum. The sequence goes on from SKMM01000124.1 coordinate 5,265, forward strand.
CGTGGCCCTCCCAAACCGCTTCAATGCCCCGCTGCACCGAGGGCATCCGCGTGATCCGAGCCGGAGGGGGAATCTACTCTCACGCGTCAGGCGCCCCCTGCTGCACAGCCCATCGAAGGCGCCGATGACGGTGACGGCGATGGCCTGCTCTACTGGATCGGGAAACGGGATCTGCCCGCTGCTGGTGGGGTCGGTGGCGCGTGCGAGCGGCGTCCGCGTTCAGGGATCACGCCGTTCATCGCTTTGCGCCCATGGAAAACGCGGTCGTCGTCGGCCGCGTTGCCCTGGAACGGACCGGTCAGACGGGCCACCATCTTGAGGCCGCCTGTCCGTGGGCATCTCCCGTGCTTGTCTGACGCCGTTCAGGGGCTTCCCGAAGAGCAAGAACGGGCCGAGCGGTCCCATTCCAACAGGTCCCATCTCGGCGCGGCCGGTCGCCCGTCGCAGTGCGGCGTCGTCGCGATACCCGCGCCCGGCCGATACCGATGTCAAGGGGCCCGCGTCCCGCGCGAGCCCCCAGTCGAACCCACTCCGCAGGGGCTCAGGCGTTGGCTTCGCGGATCTTGTCGGCGGCGGCCTTGTCGTAGGTCACGCCCTTCTGGTCGAACAGCTGGTCGAGCTCGCCCGACAGCGTCATCTCGGTGATGATGTCGCAGCCGCCCACGAACTCGCCCTTCACATAGAGCTGCGGGATGGTCGGCCAGTCCGAGAAATCCTTGATCCCCTGCCGGATGCCTTCGTCGGCCAGCACGTTGATGTCGGCGTACTCGACCCCCATGAAGTTCAGCACGCCGGCCACGCGGCTGGAAAAGCCGCATTGCGGCATGGTCTTGGTGCCCTTCATGAACAGCACCACGTCGTTGGTGGTCACGGTCTGCTTGATCTGGTCCTGCGCGTCGGACATGGTCACTCCGGTGCCTTGGTGGTGAGGGCGAGCGCGTGGAGCTCGCCATGGCTGCCGTCCATCTTGCCCTTCAGGGCGGCATAGACGGCGCGTTGCTGCTGCACGCGGTTCAGCCCGCGGAAGCTTTCGTCGATGACCTCGGCGGCGTAGTGGTTCCCGTCGCCGGCGAGGTCGGTGATGGTGATGCGCGCCTGCGGAAAGCTCTCGCGCAGCAGGTCCTCGATTTCCTCGGCCATGATCGGCATGCGCGCGTCTCCTTTCCTTCCTGACGGGTCCGAGAGGTAATCGTGCCGCGAAACACTGGCAAGGTGGCTGCCCGGCGCCTCAGCCAAAGCGGGCCGGGAGGACACCGTGCCACAGGGTGACCAGGTCTGCCAGCGGCGCCGACGCGCCGCCCAGCGAGACCTGAGCCCCCCCGAACCGCCCCACATGCGCCACCGGCACGCCGGCGGCATGGGCCGCGACCATCAGCGCCTCGGCCTGGTCGAAGGAACATCCAAGCAGGTACCTTCCCTGGTCCTCACCGAACAGCGCCGGGATCGCCCGCGCCTCCAGCGTCACCCCAACGCCCCCGGCCGCCGCCATCTCGAAGGCCGCCAGCGCCAGCCCCCCGTCCGACAGGTCGGTGGCCGCGCCGACCAGCGCGCGGTTGTCGCGCAGGAACGCGCCGTGTCGGGCCTCCTGCGCGAGGTCGACGGGGGGGGCGTCGCCGGCCTCGATCCCCCAGGCCTCCAGCGCCAGCGCCGACTGGCCCATGTGGGCGCCCTCGGCCCCGATCACCAGCGCCAGCATCCCCTCGGCCGCCGCGGCCGGGATCACCTCGTCGAGGTTCTCCAGCAGCCCCACCGCCCCGATGGTCGGCGTGGGCAGGATCGCCCGGCCGTCGGTTTCGTTGTAGAGGCTGACGTTGCCGGACACGATCGGCATGTCGAGGGCGCGGGCGGCCTCGCCGATGCCGCCGATGGCGCCGACGAGCTGGCCCATGATCTCGGGCCGCTCGGGGTTGCCGAAATTGAGGTTGTCGGTGGCCGCCAGCGGCCGGGCGCCGGTGGCGCAGAGGTTGCGGAACGCCTCGGCCATGGCCTGGCGGCCGCCCTGCAGCGGGTTGGCGCGGACATAGCGGGGCGTGACGTCGGAGGTGAAGGCGAGCGCCTTGTCGGTGCCGTGGACCCGCACGATGCCCGCGCCGAGGCCCGGGGTGCGCAGCGTGTCGGCGCCGACCTGGGTGTCGTATTGCTCCCACACCCAGGCCTTGTGGGCGTGGTTGGGGCTGGAGATCAGCGCCTTGAGCGCGTCGATGGGGTCGATCTCGGGCAGGTCGGGCAGGGGCGGGGGCGGGGGTGTCTCGACCCAGGGGCGGTCGTATTCCGGTGCCTCGCCCGACAGCGCGCGCAGGGGCAGGTCGGCCATGGTCTGGCCGCGGTGGAGGATGAGGAAGCGGTCCTCGGGGATCGTCTCGCCGATGATGGCGAAGTCGAGGTCCCATTTGTCGAAGATTGCCTTGGCCTCGGCCTCCTTTTCGGGGCGCAGGACCATGAGCATGCGCTCCTGGCTTTCCGACAGCATCATCTCGTAGGCCGTCATCCCGGCCTCGCGGCAGGGCACGCGGTCGAGGTCGAGCCGGATGCCGAGGCCGCCCTTGTCGCCCATCTCCACCGCCGAGCAGGTGAGGCCGG
>SKMM01000297.1 GCA_007121055.1 Paracoccaceae bacterium
CCTTCGGGAGCGGTTCGACCGCAGCGGTGACGCCTTTCGCCGTCTGCGGCGGGGCTCGCCCCCTCCGCCAGACATCGTCACGTCTGCCCGGCGCCGCGCGCGCCGGTTCCGGAGGATGCCTGATCCCATGGTCCGACTTTCCCTCACCGCCGCCTTGCTGGGCGCCACCGCCCTCGGCGCTTTGCCGGCCGCCGCGCAGGACGGTTTCGTCCTCGACGAGATCGTCTTTTCCGCCACCCGCCTGCCCGCCCCGCGCGACAGTGTCGGCGCTTCGGTCAGCGTCGTCACCCGCGCCGAGATCGAGGCGTCGGGCGATCAGCAGCTCTCCAGCGTGCTGGCGCGCCTGCCGGGCGTGTCGGTGGACCAGCAGGGCCCCATCGGGTCGCTGACCAACCTGCGGATGCGCGGCGCCTCCACCGGCTACGTCGCGGTGTTCGTGGACGGCATCCGCGTGGACGACCCCACCGCGACCTCCGTCTCCTTCGATTTCGGCGCGCTGACCACCGCCGACATCGGCCGCATCGAGGTGCTGCGCGGCTCGCAGTCGGCGCTCTGGGGTGGCTCGGCGGTGGCCGGGGTGATCAACATCACGACCCTCGCGGACGCCGAACCCGGCACCACCCAGACGGCCGCCATCGAAGGCGGCAGCTTCGGCACCTTCTCGGTCCGCTACGGTTTCACCCACCGCACCGACACCACCGCGCTCGCCTTCAACCTGTCGCACCTGCGCACGGACGGCTTCTCGGCCGCCGACGAGAACGACGGCAACACCGAGGCCGACGGATTCGAGAGCACCCGCGCCAGCCTCAGCCTGCGCCATGCGCTGACCGACGCGGTGACGCTGGGCCTTGCGGGCTTTGTCCAGCGCAGCCGGGCGGAGTACGACGGCTTTCCGCCGCCCGACTTCGTGCTGGCCGATCAGGACAATGTCCAGCGTCGACGCGAGGCGGGCGCGCGCGTCTTCGCCGAGTTCGCGCTCGGCGAGAGCACCCAGGAAATCGGGCTTTCGGCCTACCGGATCCGGCGCGAGAACATCGACGACAATCCCCGCACCTCGCGCGGTCAGCGGCTGCGGCTCGACTGGCTCGGCTCCACCCCGCTGGGCCCCGACGTCACCCTCGTCTACGGCGCCGACAGCCAGCGGGAGACCGGCCGCTATCCCAACCTGCCCGAGGGCCGCGCGAGCATGACCGTGACCGGCGCCTTCCTGCAGGGCCTCTGGGGCCCGCGCGAAGATCTGGACGTCGCGGTCGTGGGCCGGGTCGACCGCAACTCCGATTTCGGCAGCTTCACCACCGGGCGCGCCTCCGTCGCCTATCGCCCGGCGCTTGGCCTGACCCTGCGCGGCGCTGTGGCCCGCGGCTTCCGCGCCCCCTCGATCGACGAGCGCTTTGGCGATTACGGGTTTTTCGTCGGCAACCCGGATCTGACGCCCGAACGCAGCACCAGCGCCGAGCTGGGGATGGATTACGACTTCTCCGGCGGGGCGCGGGTCTCGGCCACGATCTTCCGCCTCGACATCTCCAACCTGATCGTCTCCACCCCCGCCTTCGACAGTCTGGAAAATGTCGCCGGCACCTCGCGGCGCGAGGGGGTGGAACTGGAGGCCCGCGTGCCGCTGGGCGACCGCATCACCCTGGCGGGCAACTACACCTACACCGACGCCCGCACCCAGACCGGTGCCCGCATCGGCCGCATCCCGCGCCATGACGTCGCCCTGACGCTGGAGAGCGCAATCACCGACCGGCTGCGCAACACCACCACCCTGCGCGCGCTGGCGGACCGGCCCGACGATGGCTTCCCGGCCCGGGGGATGCCGTCCTTTGCGGTGCTGAACACCGCCTTTGCCTGGGGCCTGACAGACCAGGTCGACCTGACCTTGCGCATCGACAACATCCTCAACCGCCAGTACCAGCAGGTGGCTGGCTACGGCACGTCTGACAGGGCCTTCTATGTCGGTCTGGCGAGCCGTTTCTGAGGTCGTGTCCGCGCTGCCGTTGGCCCTGGCCGTGGCCGGGGCTGCGGCGGCCGACCCGCCGCAGCGGGTGGTGTCGATCAACCTGTGCACCGACCAGCTGGCGATGCTGCTGGCCGCCGACGGGCAGCTTCTGTCGGTCTCGCGTCTGGCGCGCGATCCGCGCTCCTCGGCGATGGCCGAGGCGGCCGCCGCTTGGCCGGTGAATTCGGGCCGCGCCGAGGAGGTCTATCTCCAGGCGCCCGACCTCGTGCTGGCGGGGAGCTTCACCACCCCCGCGACCGTGGAGATGCTGCGTCGCCTCGGCATTGGCGTGGAGCTGTTCCCGCCCGCACATTCGCTCACGGATGTGGGTGCGCAGCTGCGCCGGATGGGCGCCGTGCTGGGCCGTCCGGCCGAGGGCGACGCGATGGCTGCGCGGTTCGAAGCCGCCTTGCAGGCGCTGACGGTGGAAGGTGCCGAGGCCCGCGCCGCGCTCTTCCAGGCCAATGGCTGGAGTGCCGGTCGCCACAGCCTGCCGGGCGAGGTGCTGGCCGCCGCCGGCTTCGCTAATGTCGCGGCCGAGCTGGGAATGGACACGGGCGGCTTCCTGCCGCTCGAGGCGCTGGTGATGGCCGCCCCCGATCTGATTGTGAGCGGACAGCCCTGGCCGGGCGCCTCGCGTGCCGAGGAGATGACAGGCCACCCCGCCCTGGTCGCCACAGCGTCCTCGGGCGTGGCCCTGACCGACCGTGACTGGGTCTGCGGACTGCCCCATGTCCTCAACGCCGTGGAGGCCATGCTGGACGCGCGGCACCGTCTGGAGGGCGCGCAATGAGCGCCATCCACTCCCCGCAGGTCCCCGGCCGCCGTGGTCCCGCCAGCATGGTCCGTGAGCCCCTGCATGTCCCGTGCCCTGTCCCGCACCGGCCCCGGCGGATCGGCAACCGGGGGCCGTGTTCCCTCCCCATGGGGCCTGTCAGGCACCCCGCCACCCAACCCGTGATCCGACCCACGCACCAACCCGGCGCCCGCCGTTCCGTTGGGGCTATTGCCCGGCGACCGGCCGGGCAGGCCCAGGCCCATCGCCTTCGGACAGGCCGACGCAGACCTCCGCACCCTCCGGCACGGCGGTCGCGCTGGCCCGAGGATCGGTTGCCATGACCCGCGCGCTCCTGCCCGGGCTGGCGATGCTGGTGGTTGGGCTGATGCTGGCCTCGCTGCTGATCGGCCCGGCGCAGGTGGGCGCGCGCGCGAGCCTTGCCGCGCTGGCGATGGGCGACCGCGGCCCGCTCAGCCTGGTGATGCGCGAAATCCGGCTGCCGCGGGCGGTGCTGGGGGCCCTGGTGGGCGCGGCGCTGGGGCTGTCGGGGGCGGCGATGCAGGGGTACCTGCGCAACCCGCTGGCAGAGCCGGGGCTGATCGGCGTCTCTGGCTCGGCCGCGCTGGGGGCGGTGATCGCGCTGCAGACGGGCCTGGCCGCGAGCTATGCGCTGGCGCTGCCGGGCATGGCGCTGCTGGGCGCAGTGGGGGCGGTGAGCCTTCTGCTGCTGCTGGCGGGTCCCCGGGGGGCGTCGCTGACGCTGATCCTTGCCGGCATCGCGGTCTCGGCGCTGGCGGGTGCTGCGACGGCGCTGGTCCTGAACCTCTCGCCCAACCCCTTCGCCGCAGCCGAGATCGTGTTCTGGACCATGGGCTCGCTCGCCGACCGGTCCTGGAGCCATGTGGCGCTGTCAGCCCCCTTCATTGCGTTGGGCGGAGCCCTGCTGCTGACGCTGGGCCGCGGCCTCGACGCCCTGACGCTGGGCGAGGACGGGGCCGAGGCGCTGGGCGTGGGCCTGATGCGGCTGCGGCTGGCGCTGGTCGCAGGGGTGGCCGCGGCGGTCGGGGCGGCGACGGCGGTGGCGGGTGCCATCGGGTTCGTGGGCCTCGTGGTGCCGCACATCCTGCGCCCGCTGGTGGGGGCGCGGCCGTCGCGGCTGTTGCCGGCCTCGGCGCTGGGCGGGGCGGCGCTGGTGCTGGCCGCCGACATCGCGGTGCGGCTGGTGCTGCCCGAGCGGGACCTGAAGCTGGGCGTGGTTATGGCGCTCATCGGCGCGCCCTTGTTCCTGCACCTGATCTGGCGCACCCGGCGCGAGCTGGAGGGGCTGCGATGAGTCTGCTGACCCTCGATCACCTCACCGTGCGCCGCGGGCCTTGCCCGGTGGTGGACGATGTCACGCTCAGTGTCGCGCAGGGCGACTGCGTGGGCCTGATCGGCCCCAACGGTGCGGGCAAGACGACGCTCCTGCGCGCGGCCCTCGGCCTCGAACGGTTCACCGGCCACTCCTCGCTCGCGGCCCTGTCGGCGGCGGCGCGGGCACGGGCGGCAAGCTTCCTGCCGCAGGCGCGCCAGATCGCTTGGCCGGTGGATGTGGAAACGCTGGTGGGGCTGGGCCGCCTGCCGCATGCCGGAGCGCGCCCCGGGCCCGCTGATGCCGCGGCGGTGGACGCCGCGCTCGCGCGCATGGGGCTGGAGGGCTTCCGCCACCGCATCGCCACCCGGCTGTCGGGCGGCGAGCAGGCCCGGGTCCTGATCGCGCGCGCTTTGGCGCAGGAAACGTCGCTTCTGCTGGCCGACGAACCCATCGCGGGGCTCGATCCCGCGCACCAGTTGGCCTCCATGCAGGTGTTTGCTGGGCTGGCGGCCGAGGGGCGCGGGGTGGTGGTGGCGCTGCACGACCTCGGCCTTGCCGCGCGGTTCTGCACGCGGCTGGTGCTTATGCACATGGGCCGGGTCGTGGCCGACGGCCCGCCGGCCGCGGTGCTGAGCCCCGAGAACCTGGCCGCGGTGTTCCGCATCCGCGCCTGGCACGCCGACGGCCCGGCGGGCCCGGTGCTGCAGCCGCTGGAGGTCCTGTGATGCGTCGTTTCCCGCCAGAACGGATCGTCTGCCTGACCGAAGAGACGGTCGAGACCCTTTACCTCCTGGGCGAGGAGGCGCGGATCGTGGGCGTGACGGGCTATGCAGTGCGCCCCGCGCGGGTGCGGCGGGAAAAACCGCGGGTGGGGGCCTTCACCTCGGCCGATCTGGACAAGATCCTGGGGCTGGAGCCTGATCTGGTGTTCACGTTCTCGGACCTGCAGGCCGAGATCGCTGCGGGACTGATCCGGGCAGGCGTCGCGGTGCATGCCTTCAACCAGCGCGATGTGGCGGGGATCCTGGCGATGATCCGCACCCTGGGCGCGCTGGTGGGCGCCGCCGACCGGGCCGAGGCGCTGGCCGCGGGCTATGAGGCGCGCCTGGCCGAGGTCGCCGCCGCCGCCCCGGCCACCCGGCCGACGGTCTGGTTCGAGGAATGGGACGAGCCCCTGATCTCCGGCATCGGCTGGGTGTCCGAACTGGTCGACATCGCCGGCGGGCGCGATGCCTTCGCCCATCTCGCCTGCGAAAAATCCGCCCGCGACCGGATCGTGCCGCCCGAGGCCGTGGCGGCGGCCGCGCCGGAGGTCATCCTCGCCTCCTGGTGTGGCAAGAAGGTCCGGCCCGAACGGATCGCAACGCGGCCGGGCTGGGGGAATGTGCCGGCGGTCCGGTCGGGGCGCATCCACGAGATCAAGTCTCCGTTGATCCTGCAGCCGGGCCCGGCGGCGCTGACCTGCGGGCTTGACGCGATCCGGGCGGCGCTGGCAGGGGGGCGGTCCATGATCGGAGCCAGACGATGACGGCGGGCGTGCAGGATCTGGTGGTGGCGCTGGACCGCGGCGGCGTGGTGCTGTGGGTCATCGCGGGCCTGTCGGTGGTGACGCTCGCACTTATCCTGTGGAAACTGTGGCGGCTGGCACTGTCGGGCGCCTGGGTACGACGGCGGGTCGAGGCGGCGCTGTCCGCCTGGGGCGCAGGCGATGGCGGGAAGGCACAGGGGCTCCTCGGGGGCGACCTGCGCTCGCGCCTGGCGGGGGCGGCCATGGGCGCGCGGGCAGGCCTGCCCGAGGGGGCGGCACGGGAGGAGACGCTGCGCGTGGCCCGCGCGCTTCTGGGCGATGCGCGGACGGGGCTGCGGGCGCTGGAACTGATCGCCACCATCGCGCCACTGCTGGGGCTTCTGGGCACGGTTCTGGGCATGATCGCGGCCTTCCAGGCGCTTCAGACGGCGGGCGCGCAGGCCGACCCCGCGCTGCTTGCGGGGGGGATCTGGGAGGCGCTGCTGACCACCGCGGCGGGCATGGGGGTGGCGATCCCGGCCGGCGTGGCGGTGGTGTGGTTCGAGAGCGTGGCGGACCGGCTGCAGGACGACCTCGAGGACATCGCCACCCGCGTCTTCGTCCACGGCCCGGCGGGAGTGGCGCCATGAGGACCGCGTTGCGCAGCCGGGCCGGAGGAGCCGCCTCGGGGGGCATTGAGCCCCCGCTCGGCGGCGGCCGCCCGTCGGCGGCCCGGCGCGGCGACCGGCAGCCTGGGGAGATGCAAGGATGAGCGGCGCTTTCGATCTGGGACCCCGGCGGCGCGGGCGGCGGCCCAGCTTGACGCCGATGATCGACGTGGTGTTCCTGCTGCTGGTGTTCTTCATGCTCGCCGCCCGCTTCGGTGTTGAGGCGCGCGTGCCGTTGGTGCTGGCCGCGCCGACCCCGGGGGCCACCTGGTCCGGCCCGCCGCGGTTGGTGGACGTGCTGCCCGATGGCCAGAGGCTCAACGGTGTTGCACTGGAGATGCCGGCTCTTCTGGAACGGCTGGCCGGTCTCGTGGCCGAGGAGGGGGACCCCGTGGTGCTGCGGGCCCGCGAGGGGGCGGTGCTCCAGCGGCTTGTGGAGGTGATGTCGGCGCTGGAGGCGGCAGGGCATCTTCGGCTGGTGGTGGTGGAATGATGCGACCCCTGCGGCTGGCACCACGGCCGGGCCGGAGGCCGCGCGAGCGCTCCATCAGCGTGGTGCCGATGATCAACATCGTCTTCCTGCTTCTGGTCTTCTTTCTGCTGACGGCGACCATAGCGCCGCCGGATCCGGTCCCGGTCCGCCTGCCGCTGGCCGAGACCGGCGAGGCAGCTGCCGGCCCGCAGGAGGATATCCTGCTGGTCGCCGCCGATGGGATCCTCGCACTGGGCGATCTGCGGGGCGAGGCCGTGCTTGCAGCGCTGGCCGACCGGTCAGCAGGAGCCCCCCTGACGATCCGCGCCGATGCCGACCTTGACGGAGCCGTCTTCGCGGGGCTGCTGACACGGTTGCAGAGGTTGGGGGTGGTCGACGCCTCGGTGGTGGTGCTCGCCGGCGGGCCCAGGGAGGGGCCGCCATGAGGGGGGCGGTGGAACTGTCGGCTTTCGCGGGTCTGGCGCTGGCGCTGCATGTCGCGGTCTGGGCGGGCCTGTCGGGCGGCGGTGCGCCATCGGCGGGTGACGGAGGCGGCGATGCGGTGACGCTGCAGGCCGCCGATCCGGGGCTGGTGGCACTGGTCGCGGAGTGGGACAGGCAGCCCGAGGTCATGGTCGCGCCGGCTGAGGCTCCGGCGGCGCCCCCCACGGGGAAGGCCCTGCCGGTGCCGAGGGCCGAGCCCATGGCAAATAGGCCTCCCTCGCAGTCGCCGGAGGCACCGCGCGCCCCGGCACCCGCAATGGTGCCGCCGGAGGTCCCCGCACCCGACATGGTCCCGGACAGGCCGTTCATCTCATTTTCCACAGGCGCGGACGCGTCCGATCCGGGCGGTGCGGTGCCCTCGGCCCGACCCGGGGCGGCTCCCGACAACGGGCCTTCGGAGGATCGGTCGGCGCTGCTTGCCGATCCCCTTCGCGCCTTGCCCGCGGAGCCGGTCCTCGACCAACTGGCCGAAACCGACCCGCTTGGGACAGCAGATCCGGCGCCCGCTCCGCAGGCGCAGATCGCCGATGAAG
>SKMM01000138.1 GCA_007121055.1 Paracoccaceae bacterium
CGGATCTGGGCCTTGACGATGTCGATGCCCGTTACCTCCTCGGTGACGGTGTGCTCCACCTGCACCCGCGGATTGACCTCGATGAAGTAGAACCGGTCGGTGTCCATATCCATCAGGAACTCGACCGTGCCGGCGTTCACATAACCGACCTCGCGCCCGATCTTGAGGCCCAGTTCGCAGATCTCGGCCCGCTGCGCCTCGGTGAGGTAGGGCGCGGGCGCCCGCTCCACGACCTTCTGGTTGCGCCGCTGCACCGTGCAGTCGCGCTCATAGAGGTGATACAGTCCGCCATGGGTGTCGCCGAGGATCTGCACCTCCACGTGGCGCGCCCGCTCGATCATCTTCTCGAGGTAGCCTTCGCCATTGCCGAAGGCGGCTTCGGCCTCGCGCCGGCCCTCGCGCACCTTGGTCTCCAGTTCGCCCGGCGCCCGGATCGGCCGCATGCCGCGCCCGCCGCCGCCCCAGCTAGCCTTGAGCATCATGGGATAGCCGATTTCCTCGGCCCACCGCTTCGTCTCGCCCATGTCCTCACCCAGCACCGGCGAGGCCGGGATCACCGGCACGCCCGCGGCCTCGGCCACCCGCCGGGCGCTGGCCTTGTCCCCCAGCCGGCGCATGATCTCCGAGGACGGCCCGATGAAGGTCAGCCCCGCGGCCTCCACCGCATCCACGAAGTCCGGGTTCTCCGAGAGAAGCCCATAGCCCGGATGCACCGCGTCCGCCCCCGACAGCCGCGCCACCCGGATGATCTCGGGGATCGAGAGATAGGCCGCCACCGGCCCCAGCCCCTCGCCGATCCGGTAGGCCTCGTCGGCCTTGAACCGGTGCAGGCCCAGCTTGTCCTCCTCGGCATAGACCGCGACGGTGCGCTTGCCCAGCTCGTTGGCAGCGCGCATCACGCGGATGGCGATTTCCCCGCGGTTGGCGACGAGGATCTTCGAGAAGGTGGTCATGCGAAGGCGCTCCGGCTTGGGGCGGTGTGACGGGCGTGTGATACCCTTCGCGGCGGTGCAGCACAATTCGCCAAGGCGCCGCGGCGCAAGTTTGTTGCGCAGCGATGCCGTCTCCGGCGACCGAGTCCGGACGCCCCGCAGCCCCCGATTTTTCGCTTGCAGCCCCCCGCACCCTCCACTATGTCCCGCCTCGAAGCGGGCGTAGCTCAGGGGTAGAGCACAACCTTGCCAAGGTTGGGGTCGTGAGTTCGAATCTCATCGCCCGCTCCAGATCATCCGGAAACGTTAGACGGCGGAACGACGGCTGGGGGGCGCTTCGGGTCAGACGTCGGAAAGCCGTGACAGCAGCGCCGGCACGTCGCGCGCGCCGGTGTCGGCCTCGCGCACCAGCCAGTCGAAGTGTTCGGTGAAGCTCGCCACCCGACTGGTCTCGCGGAACGCCAGATAGTGCCGGCCGAGGTACAGCACCGCCAGCAGCGGACCGAATACCGTCACCGGCGCCGAATACACCCGCCGCGCATCGAACAGATAGAGCCGCAGCGACGGGTAGAGCTGCGCGCAGATCGCCGCCATGTGGGCAAGTTGCGCGCGCCGTTCGGCAGCCGGCATGTCGGTGTAGTAGCCCTCGCCCCGCGCCAGGCTCTCGATCTCGTGCCGCGGCAGCGCGATCTCGTAATCCGACGAGGCGCTGCGGATCCAGCCCAGCCGGTCCTCCGCCGCGCCGATGGCCTGCGCGGCCGAGCGGGTGATGGGCTCGGCATACTCCCATTCCAGCATCCCGCGGGTCTTGAGCATGTCGGGCAACGTCGCCGGCACATGGCGGATCTTGTAGCCCCGCGCCTCGCGGTGCCAGTCGAGGATCTGGGTGTCCACCAACGTGCGCGGCGCCTGCGTCACCGTCATCGACTGCGCCATCAGCGCAGCCAACCGGTCGGGCCGCTCCGTCAGCCCCAACAACCAGTCGGCACTGACCCCCAGCGCCGTGGCGCACTCCGCCACCACCTGCGCATTGGGCAACCGAGCCGAGCCCCCGGCCAGCAATTGCGACACGGTGGACCGGTCCACCCCGATCGCACGGGCCAGCGCACTCTGGCTCAGACCCGCCTCCCGCAGACCCCTTTCCAGCCGGTCGCGAAACAGCCCGGCGCGGGCACGTTTGTCCTTTTTATCCAACATCGTTTTATATAATCATCATTGCTGCTTTTGCGCTGATCATATCCAGAATCCCTCTCAGCCACCACCCGCGCTACCCTGTCTGAGATCCAACTCTCGGGGAACGCATGGAAACGCACGCGCGCACGGTGGTGAAGGCTGTCGGCTGGCAGGTGCTGGGGCTGACAGTGATGGTGGTGGTCGGTGCCGTGCTGACCGGCTCGGTGGCGCTGGGCGGCCAGCTCGCGGTGGTGAACACCGCGCTCGGGTTCCTGTGCTACCTCGGGTACGAGCGGGTCTGGGCCCATGTCCGATGGGGCCGGCGATGAGGGTGGAGTGGCCCACCCTGGCGCTGCTGGGCGCGACCTATGCGCTCTGGGCCATCGCGACCACGGCCGTGCCGCCCGCTCTGGCGGTGGTCCTGCTGGCGGTGGCGGTGGCGCAGCATTCCTCGCTGCAGCACGAGGCGCTGCACGGCCATCCCACCCGCGCGCCCTGGCTCAACGCCCTGCTGGTGGGGCCGGCGCTGGGGCTGGTGGTGCCCTATGCGCGGTTCCGCGACCAGCATCTGGCGCATCACCGCGACGCGGTGCTGACCGATCCCTACGACGACCCCGAGACCAACTACTTCGATCCCGCGGTCTGGGCCGGCCTGCCGAACTGGGTGCGGATGGTGCTGGGGGCCAACAACACGCTGCTGGGGCGAATCCTGCTGGGCCCCGCCATTGGGATCGTGATCTTCCTGCGCGGCGAATGGGCGGGGCTGCGGGCGGGCGACCGGGCCGTGATCCGCGGCTGGGCCTGGCATGTCCCGGCGGTGGCGGTGGTGGGGCTGTGGCTGGCGTGGCCGGGGCAGATGCCGCTCTGGGCCTATGGACTTGGCGCCTATGGCGGGATGTCGCTGCTCAAGATCCGCACCTTCCTCGAACATCAGGCGCATGCCCGCGCCTCGGCCCGCACGGTGATCATCGAGGACCGCGGACCGCTGGCGCTGCTGTTTCTCAACAACAACCTGCATGTGGTGCACCACATGCACCCCGACCTTCCGTGGTACCGGCTGCCGGCGGCCTATGCCGCACGGCGCGCGCATTACCTGCGGCGCAACGGCGGCTATGCCTACCGCTCCTACGCCGACGTGTTCCGGCGACACCTGCTGCGGGCCAAGGACCCGGTGCCTCATCCGCTCTGGCCCGCCGGGCAGGCGGACCCGGCGCGCCCCACGGCCACCGCCTCCGATCCGGCGGCGGGCTGAGGGTCAGCGGGAGGCGCGGCCGCCGCTGCGTTCCTGCAGGTCGTGGAGTTCCTGCCGCGCCGAGCGCAGCCCGTCCATGGCCGCGCGCAACTCCGCCTCGGTCTGGGCAAGCTGCCCGGCCATCTCGCGCTCGCGGTCCTCGACATAGGCCAGCGCCTTGTCGCGCATTTCCTCGGCCTCGTGCAGGGCCGCGGCCATGCGGTCCAACTCGCCCATGTCGGTGTCGCCGATCCGCGCGAACCGGTGCACCAGCCAATGCGCGAACCAGCCCAGGGCAAAGGCCACGAACAGCACCAGCGTGGTGACGATGATGAACTCGGTGCGGCTCACGGGGGCGGTGCCTCGGTTTGGGGGATCGGGCGGAGGTCAGCGGCTCGGGCGGGGCGCGGGGCGCGGGTCGGTGTCGGTGGCCTCCACCGCCGAGATCTCCAGCGCGGCCTCGGCCTCGGGGTCGCGGGTGCGCGACTCGGGCGGCGGGGTGCGCAGGGTGATCTCGATGCGGCGGTTGGCCTCGCGGCCCGCGGCGGTGGCGTTGTCGGCGATGGGCCGGGTCTGGCCATAGCCGACGGCGGTGATGTCGCCCACCAGCACCCGGCGCTGCGCCAGACCGTCCAGCACCGCCTCGGCACGGCGCTGGCTGAGCGCGAGGTTCATCTCGGCCCGGCCCTGGCTGTCGGTGTGGCCGGCGATCTCCAGCGGCAGCGCGCCGCACTCGTGCAGGACCGCGGCGATCTCGTCCAGCGTCTCGGCCGCCGGGCCCTGGATGCGGGCGGCGCCGGGCTGGAAGGTGATCTTCCGCTCGGCCAGGATGGCCTTGACGCTGGCCGCACAGCGTTCGGGCGTGGGCGCCATGGCCACGGGGTCCAGCGTCTCGTCGTAGCGGATGGCGATGTCGAAGACCTCGCCCGTGCCCAGCTTGTCGGCAAGCAGCCGCGCGACCGCGTCGGGGGCTTCGGCATCCCCGGTGCGGCCGCTGACCGCCAGCCGGTCGGGCAGCACCTCGACCCGGCCGTAATGGAGGCCGGCCAGCGCCTCGAGCCCCGCCATGACCCGCCGGGGCCAGCCGTCTGGCAGCTCCTCGTCCACCCGTAGCGCGGTCTGCACCGCGCCCGAGCCGAAGCGCGCCCGCGCCAGCCCCTGCACCGCGCCGCGCATCTGCGCGTCGCTGACCCGGCCCCGCAGCAGCACCGCGCCATCCTCCGACAGTGTGGCGGCGAAGCTCGCGGCGGCGGTTTCGGTCTCCTCCTCGACCGGCGGCGGCAGGCGCCGGGCGGTCAGCGAAAAGACCTCGGGCAGGGCGTTCTCCAGCCGGGCCGAGGCGGCGTCGAACGCCTCCTCCTCGACGGTGTAGGGGACATTGAGCGCCACATCCGCGTCCGAGAAGGTCAGCGTGCCCGCCCCGAGCGCACCCAGTGCCGCGAGCCCCGCCTCCACCGCCTCGGCCCAGTCGGGCGAGGGCACGCCGAGGCCCAGCGTGCAGCCGATCTGGCCGCTCGCGCCCGCGGCCACGCCCGCGGCAAGGATGCGGCTGCGCGCGGCTTCGGTGTCGGCAGCACAGCTGTCGAACCGCGCGCCGCGGGCGTCGATGACAAAGCGCAGGGTGAAGGGGGCGATCACCGGCCGCGGCGCCGAGATGTCCAGCGCCACCCGCAGCCCCTCGGGGGCGGCGCGCGCGAGCTGCGCCTGCAACCGGCGCTGCGCGTCGCGGCTGTCCGTGATGGCGGTCACCGCCACCCGCTCGGCATCGATGGAGATCTTGGAGCGGTCGAGGACCGCCAGCGCGTCGAGCCCGAAGGCCACCGCCGCCGCCCATCCCGGGGGTGCCGGGTGGTCGGCGACCTCCAGCATGTCGGCGACCGGCGTGCCCGCGGTCAGGTCGTGGACGCGCGTGCGGATGTCGCCGCGGCCCGGCCCGGCCGGCACCAGCCCGATCAGCGACACGCCATCGTCGTTGCGCAGGATCTCGAGCGAGAAGCGCGGCGGCGCCAGCGCGTCGGGGTCGGCCACCTCCATCGCGTCGATCACCCGCGCCGAATCGACCAGTTCCGCTGCGAGCGACAGGGCGCGGAACCGCTCGGCCTCACTTCCGGCCATGCCGGTCAGGGTCACGGTCAGCCCATCGGCGCTGACCTCGGCCCAGTCATAGCCCGCCGCCGCCAGCCGGTCGGCCACGCCGCGCTGGGCCGAGGCCTCGATCGCGCCGACCGCCCACACCGCGCTGCCCAGCGCCAGAAGCCCCGCCACCGCGAAGGCCCCCAGCGCGGCGGCCGCGCGCCCCATTCTGAACTGTGATGCCTGTGCCATGCGGGCTCCCTAGCCATGCCGGGCCTGGCGCGCAATCGGGCGCAGCCAGGGGCGGCGGGAAACGGCGCATGGCCGCCGGGCCGGGGTCACAGCAGAACCGCCGCAACAAGGAAGGGGACCGGCCACAGCCCCGCGTCCCGGTTGGAGCGGAACACGGCGAGGCAGTTGGCCGGGTCCGCGATGTCGAGCCGCGCCATCTGCCCCACCAGATGCGCGGCGAAGGCCGCGACGCCCAAAAGCCCCGCCATCAGCGCTGGCAGCCCCGCCTGCGGGCCCAGCGCCACCGCCACCGCCGCGCCCATCAGCGCGACCGCCGCGGTCAGGAAGCCCCACAGCCACGGCCGCGTGCGCTCCCCGAACAGAAGTGCAGTGGACTTCACCCCGATCAGCGCGTCATCGTCGGCGTCCTGATGGGCATAGATCGTGTCGTAGAACAGCGTCCAGGCGATGCCCGACAGATACAGCAGGACCGGCGCCCAGCCGAGGCTTCCCGTCTGCGCGGCCCAGGCCAGCAGCGCCCCCCAGTTGATCGCGAGGCCGAGGAACACCTGCGGCCACCAGGTGAAGCGTTTGGCGAAGGGATAGATCGCCACCAGCGCCAGCGACGTCACTCCCAGCGCGATGGCCGTCCAGTTGAAGGTCAGAAGGATGCCGCAGGCGATCAACGACTGCACCACCGCCCAGGCCAGCGCCCCGCGCGCCGTCACCTGCCCCGAGGGAATCGGACGCGAGCGCGTGCGCGCCACCTGCCCGTCGATGTGCCGGTCGGTGATGTCGTTCCAGGTGCAACCCGCCCCCCGCATCAGGAAGGCGCCCAGCGCGCAGCCCACCGCGATCCAGACCGTCAACCAGCCCGCCACGCCGGGCGTTGCGGCGGCCGCCAGAAACACC
The DNA here is from genome assembly GCA_007121055.1 of Paracoccaceae bacterium. Classification (GTDB taxonomy): domain Bacteria; phylum Pseudomonadota; class Alphaproteobacteria; order Rhodobacterales; family Rhodobacteraceae; genus Rhodobaculum. The sequence goes on from SKMM01000138.1 coordinate 6,553, forward strand.
CCCCACCAGCAAGGCAGCAGCAGCAGCCACGTACCCACCGGCCGATCGGCGCGGCTGAGGCGCAGCCAAGGCCGGCTCCAGGCCGGTGCGTGGCGGTCCACCCAGTTCTCCGGCACCGCGTCGGCCACCGCACCGGCGGTTGCGGTGCCCATGGCCGCCGCGCCGGCGCCATGGGCGGGCGGCGCGTCGTCCGCGGCACGGTCCCGCCCCGCCGGAACGTCAGCCGCCGCCGGCGCGCCTCGGCGCGCCTCTGCGCCACCGTCGTGCGTGTCGGCCTCTGGCGTGGCCCGCGATCGGGTCCTATGGTCCGGTCCCATGTCCACCTCTGCCAAGGTCCGCCTGTATGTAGACGCGCCGCTGGGGGCGGGGCAATGCGTCGGCCTGACCGGCCCGCAGGCGCATTACCTGTTCGGGGTGATGCGGCTGGCCGAGGGGGCGGCGGTGGCGCTGTTCAACGGCCGCGACGGCGAATGGCGCGCCGAGGTGGCCGAAGCCAAGCGCAACCGCGGCACCCTGCGCTGCACCGAGCGGACCGCGCCGCTGACGCTGCCCCCCGATGTCTGGCTGATGTTCGCCCCGCTCAAGAAGGCCCGCACCGACTTCACCGTGGAGAAGGCCACGGAGCTGGGCGTGCGCCGCATGCTGCCGGTGGCCACCGACTTCACCAATGCCGAACGGCTGCGCCGCGACCGGCTGCAGGCCCATGCGGTGGAAGCCGCCGAACAGTGCGGCGCCACATTTGTCCCCGAGGTGGCCGAGCTCGTGCCCCTGCACAGGGTTCTGGAGGGCTGGGATCCGGCGCGCCGCATCCTCTGGGCCGACGAGGGGCTGGCAGGCTTCGGCGAGGCTGCCCTCGCGAGCCCACCGCAAGGCCGTGTCACCGCACCGCCTGTTTCCGATGCCCCCCAGCGGGGCACGCCTTGGGCCATCCTTATCGGCCCCGAGGGCGGGTTCTCGCCCGCCGAGCGGGGCCGGCTGGCGGCGCTGCCCTTCGTGCAGCCCATCCGCCTCGGACCGCGAATCCTGCGGGCGGACACCGCGGCGGTGGCCGCGCTGACCTGGTGGCAGATCGCCCATGGCGACTGGCATGGCGACGGGGCGGCGCCTTGAGCTTCCTGCGCCCCGAACTGGCCGCCGGTCTGCACCGCTGGCGCGAGGTGCTGGCGGGCCTCGGCGTCGTGGCGGCGGGGGCGTGGCTGGCGGGGCTGGGGGGCTGGTTCTTTGCCGGGCTGGGCGGGCTGGTGGCGCTGGCGGGGC
>SKMM01000154.1 GCA_007121055.1 Paracoccaceae bacterium
CCGGGTTTGCCGGCAACTGTATCAGTCCTGGGTCATCTGGCGGTGGTCGGTGCCGGTCATCAGCATGGCGTTGAGGACGCCGAGGAGCTTGCGGGCGGTGGCGGTGAGGGCTGACTTGACGGGTTTGCCTGCGGCCGTCTGGCGGCTGCGGACGGCTGCGAACGCCTGGCACCGCCGGGAGGCGTGACGCGCAGCGATGTGGAGCATCGTCCTGACGACGGGGCGCCCACCGGCGATGGGTCGACGGCCGAGGCGCTTTGCGCTGTCGCGCGTGATCGGCGCGGGACCGGCGAGGGCGGCAACGGCGCGTGTCCGGAAGTCTCGAACACCCCGGGAGGCTGCCCGGCGGCGCCTCGCTGCCGTAGCGCCGCCCGGCGCCGAGCCTCGCGCGGCGTGTTGACATCCCGCACGCCGGCACTCGGCATCACGGGGTCGTCACCGGGCGGCCTCCGAGACCTCCAGCCCGCGCCAGAACGGCCAGATCAGCACCGCCGGGCCGAAGCCCATGAGCGCATAGAGCGCAAGGTCGAAGGCGAGGAACGGCCCGTCGAAGAAGGCCCAAGTGTATAGGGTGCCGAGGAACACCGACACGCCCAGCACCGCAACCTTCATTAGCATCGGGATCGCCAGCAGGTCGCCAACCGGATGGGCGCGCCAGAGTAGCCAGGCGGTCAGGCCAGTCAGCGGCAGCGCGAAGGCGAGATCCAGCACGAAGATCGTCTGCCCGGGCAGGGGGTCGCGCGCGGCCATGGCCGGGATCAGCATCGACAGCCACAGCGCGGTGAACAGCACGACGAGCAGCGCGAAGAGCCCCGCCACGATCCGCCGCGGCGGCGGGCGGGGCGCTGCGCGCAGCGCCGCAGGATCGACCGCGCGCAGGAACAGCAAGGCGGCAAAGGCCGCGCTCGACAGCACGCCGAGATAGAGCGGCCAGGCCGGGTTCATCACCCGGTCGAAGCTGTAGAGGCCATAGGCATAGATCAGATAGCCGATCAGCCCCGCCCAGATCAGCCAGCCCTTGGCCCAGCCCCGCCGCAGCCGGGCGTTCACCACCAGAAGCGCCAGCGCGGCGGGGGCCGAGATCGTGTCCTGGCTCCAGGCGCCGGGGTGCAGCTCCCGGGGGATGGCGGCGAAGGGATCGGGCAGCGCCAGGGTCGCGGCGACAGCGGCCAGCGTCAGCAGGGCGGCGGCGGCCGACAGGCGCAGGAGAATCGGGGCGGCGGCGGGAGCAATCATCTCAGAATTCGGCGCGGGTGATGGTGGCGCGGAAGAAGGGCGCATAGTCGGGCGTGCCGAACATGTTGCCCAGTTCCACGCGGACAGGGATCAGGAAACCCTGATGCTGCGCCATGTCCAGCATGCGCCCGCCGAAGGGCTGCAGGCGATGGACCTTCTCGGGATTGGCATCGGTCCAGCGCAGCGCCCAGACCTCGGTCAGAGTGCCATCCGCATCCAGAGTGATCTGCATCGGCTCGATACCCTGAACCTCGGCGAACCGGATCTCGGCGCTGTCCGGGCCCGTCTGCATCCAGTCGGCCCCGAACTGCGGCAGCAGGCTCGCGGGGGCCCAGATCGCCTCCAGCATCCCCCGTGTCGCGGCAGCGCTGGCTTGGTTGGCGGTCCCGCTGACCCGGGCGAGCGGGATCAGGCCGCGCAGCCAGAACTTGGTCCAGCTTTCCACGGCCGCTCTGTCCCGGCCCGCCCCCGCGCGGTGATAGCCGTCCGAGCCGGCAAAGCGCATGAGCCCCGACCCCACCTCGGCCTGCCAGACGAACCCCTGCGCGGGCGGCGCGAGGATCTGGCGCGCGGTCATCGGCATCGGGGTGCCGTTCAGGATGAAGCTGCCCTCCATCTCCAGCCGCACAACGCGATGCAGGGGCGTGCCGGGCTCGATGGCGCGGGCGAAATAGCGCTGCGCGACCTCTGGCAGGTCGGCCACCATCGCCGGATCGTAGCGCGGCGGCCCGGCTTCACGCGCACCCTCCAGCGCGGCCCAGACCCGCGCCGCCTGTGCCTTGTCGCGGGAATGGACCCAGAGGCCGAGGGCTGCGGCGACGACCAGAAGTGCCGCGAGGGCGAGAAGGACGATCTTGAGAAAGGTCATGGGGCAAGGTCCTGAAGGGTGCGTGTCACTGCGCCTCCGCAGGGAAATGGGTGGCAAGGAACGCGGCAATCCGCTGCCGGACCTCATCGTGATGGCCCAGCAGCAGGTGCCCGCCGGTGTCGAGGATCCGCGTCTCGGCGCCGGGAACGCCCCGGGCCGTGAACTGCGCGGTGGCGAGGGGGGTCAGGCGGTCATCGGCGGCGTGGACGATGAGCACGGGCGCGCGGATCGCGCCCGGGTCGATGGGATGGGCGGGATCGATCGCCGCGCCTTCGTTCGCGAGCCCCGCGCGGCGCCCGGTGACCGGCAGGAAGGCCGCGATCATTGCATCGAGGAAGGCGGCCTCGGGGGCGGTCATCCGCGCGGTCAGCTCTGGCCGCGCGTCGAAGATCGGGGCCAGCGCGCGGGGCGCGAGGCGCAGCACCGCCCAGAGCGGCAGGTCCGTGGCAAAGAGCGCATCATAGAGCCAGAGCGGCACCGGCAGGTCCTGCTCCTCGGCCGTGAGCGGGGCATAGGGGGCCAGCGACAGCAGGATCAGCGCCTGCGTCCGTTCCGGATGGCGCAGCGAGAACTGCAGCGCCGGCGGGACACCGCCCGACATCGCGAGCAGTGCGACGCGCTCGATCCCCAGCGCATCCAGCAGCTCGGCAAAGGCATCGGCCTGCGCGGCGGTCGAGGGGTCGGCCGGCAGGCTCGATCCGGGATAGCCGAAGCGCGACGGCGCGATCCAGCCCGTGCCCTCGGGCAGGAAGGCCTGCGCCAGCAGCGCCCCCTGATCATGCCCGCCACCTGCGCCATGGATCGCCAGCACCGGCGCGCCCTGCCCGCCCGTCGCATGGGCGACCGGGCCGAACCCTGTCTGGATCACCCGCGCACTGGCCGCGAGCTGCGCCTCGATGGCCCGCATGTCGCGTTGCCAGACCAGCCCGACGGCCCCCGCGCCGAGCGCCAGTGCCAACAGGATCAGCCACCGCGCGCGCAGCCTCATGGGCGGGGCTCAGGCATCGATCACGGCCGCGACCGGGCGGCGCAGCGACCGCGGCATCGGAGGGGCATAGCCGAAGCGCAGCAGCATGTCGGGGCGGCGGCTGCCAAGACCCAGAAGCGATTGCAGCTGCGGCCGGGTGGCCGCCACCTCGACCGGCTGGTTCAGATGCGCGTGCCGGATGCCCAGCGCGGTCGCCTGCAGGGCGAAGCGCTGATAGCTGCGCCCGGCCTGCACCCAATGCGCGGGGTCGTCGCGGTCGGAATGGAGGATCGCCAACCCCGCCGAGGAGCGGACCTGCCGGGCATGGCGGTCGTTCTCGGCCGCCACCGTGAAGAACCGGTCGAACATGAACCGGCCGAGGAAGGTGGGCAGCGTGGGGTTCCCCGAACTGGCCGCATAGAGCCCGTCGCCGGTCTCGATCGCCGACCGCGCGTTGAACCGCAGCCAGGATTTCAGCTCGGCGGCAAAGGCCGGGTCGGAAACCTGCGCGGCATTGGCGGTCAGGATCAGCTCCAGCACCTGCGCGATCCGCGCGGGATCGGTGATCAGCATCACCTCGGCGCCATCCACGCGGGCCGCGGCCTCCAGCGCGGCCAGATCGGCGGCCGAAACCGCGCGGCCGTCGTAGTCCGACCTTGTGCATTGGCGGGCGAGGATCGCCTCGAAGAGCGGATCGGCCCCGCCCCCCTGCCCCAGCGCGACCTCCACCCGTCCGTCACCCTCAGGCGTGAACTCCAGCGCCGAGGACCGGCCAGCCGCGCCCGCGGCCAACATCAGGTTCTCGGCCGCGCACCCCAGCGAGGCGTAGAGGTGGTGGTGGTCGCCATCCGCCACCGGCAGCGCGCGGGACATGTCGGGCCGGATCGCCACCCCCTCGGCGGTCTGCCGGAAACGCCAGGCCTGGGCATTGTGGCTGTTCGCGGCGAGGGTGGCGTAATGCACAAGCCCGTCCGGCGTCGCCGGATCGCGGGGGGACCACAGGGCGGCGGTGGCGGCATCATGGTCGGGACCGCGGGTCAGCATTCAGGCACCTCCGCCAGCGGCGATCAGGGCGCCGCCAGTCAGCAAAAGGGAACGGCGGGAAGGCATCAGGGCCATCCGTTGAGCGACAGGGAGCAGCCAAGTGCGTACCATGAGTCCGCGCTGCAGCGACTTGATGTCGATCACGCGGAACCGCGTGGATTTGCCCGAAACGGTCCGTGTTGCGACCGATCCCGACCCCGGAGCCGATCTCCGCGCACAAGGAACCGACCGTCGATCCTGAGCCCGAGCGGGTCGCCCGAGATCGGCGCCGCGACCGTGCCGGGGCGCTGGGCGTGGATGTGCAGGTGCGGCTCGGTCGAGGCGCCGGAATTGCCGACGTCGCCAAGGCGGGCTCCGGTCACGACCCGCTCGCCCGGGGCGACCGTCACGCGGCCCTGGCGCATGTGGGCCAGCACGATCCACGCCGCGTCGCAGTCCAGGATGACATGGTTGACCAGACGGTTGACCGGATCCTCCTGCGGCACCTCGAAATCCGGCCGGTCGCCAACGGCTGCGACCACGGTGCCGTCGCAGGGCGCGTGCAGGCCGGCGCCGGAGATCGCGTAAGCCGCGGGATCGGCGGGCCGCCAGCCCCGGGCGCGCAGCCCGAAGGGGCCGAGGCCGAAGAAGTCCACCGCATGGGACTGCCCGCGCCAGGGCCGGAAGCGCGCGACGGCCTCATCGAGCGTGCGCATGTGCCCGTTGACCAGCGGGGTCGACCCGCCGTGGCCCACAAGGAAATGCCCCGGCCCGAAGGGATTGGCGATATCGACCACCGCGACGGGTGGCACCGCGCGCCCGGCCAGCGCCTGCCCGCCGAACCAGCCTCCCAGCGCCAGCAGTCCCGACGACAGCGCCAGCAGGGCCCAGCCGCCAGTGCCGGCCGGCAGCCATGGTCGCCCCGAAAACACGGCCAGCCCGGCAAGCACCAGCCCCAGCCAGACCGCGCCATAGGCCCACGGCAGCCACCAGACCGGCACCGCCCATTGCGCGATCCGCGCCAGCGCAAACAGGATCGCCGCCACGCCCGCCGCCTGGACCAGCCATCCCAGCGCCGAGCCCGCCGGCCAGAACGCCAGCCAGCCCAGCAGGAGAAGCGGCAGGCCAACCTGACCCAGCAGGATCAGCGCCGTCACCAGATCGGCCCGCCGAAGGCCAGGCCCCACTGCAGCATCAGGCCCGCAAGCACGGCGAGGGTGAGGGCGAAGGCGCCGTGATGGAGGCGCCGCCCGAGGCTCCAGCCCCCTGCCCGCCAGACGGGAATGAGCGCGAGCACCCCAAGCGCGGCCAGAACGACGACCGTATCGGCCAGCACCACGACGGCGGTCACGGTCGGCTGCGGCTGGTCGAACAGAAACTCCGAGCCGAGTTGGGCCGCAACGATCCCCGTCGCCGCCACCGCCGCGAGCATACCCCAGACCCCGGCCGCACCGGCCACCGCCGTGACCGCGGCGAGGGTTCCCGTCCGCGACCCGCCCCGCAGCCCGCGCCGCCACACAAGGCCCAGAAGCGTCGTCAGCGCCAGAAGGGCGGCCGACCCGAAGCCCACCGCCAGCCAGACCGGATCGCTCAGGCCCTGCACCCGCTCATGGGTCTGGGTGCCGGTGCCGTCGGCCAGCCGCACCACGCGGCCCCGGTCGTCGCGGATCAGCCACAGCCGCTCGCCCTGCGCGTCCTGCCAGAGGTCCGGCGCGACGGGATCGAAACGCGACAGGACTCCGAGAAACGGGGTCGGCACCAGCAGCGCGCCGTCGGGCAGCGCCGTCACCGTCATCGGCGCAAGCGCCGCCAGCACCTGCGCAGGCCCCGAAAAGGCGCGGCGGTTGCTGAGGTAGCGCCCAGACGCCTCGGCCGCACGGGCGTCGGCCTCCGGCACCGACGACGGTGTTGGCGCCTGCAGCCCGGCCTCGGCCGCCAGCACGGCGAGGACCATGTCGGGGGCCAGCAAGGGCAGGCTCGCCCCCATCCCGCCGTTCTGCGAGACGAAGACACCCGCGCCGATCTCGGGGATGAACACGAGGTTCGACAGGAACTCGTTCAATCCGCCGCCATGGCCCAGGACCGTCGTGCCGAACAGCCGGCGCGACTGGAAGCCATGCGCCATGTCGGCCGCATCGGGCCGGTCGTCGAACAGCCGTTCGCGCATCCGCACCATCGTCTCGGGCGCCAGCAGCCGCACCCCGTCGAGCGATCCGTCGCCCACCAGGAACCGCAGGAAGCGCGCCATGTCGGCGGCGGTGCTGGCGAGGCTGCCGGCCGGGCCGAAGCTGCCGATGTCGATGCGGAAGGCCGGGTGGGTGATGCCGCCCTGCACCCGGTAGCTGCGGGACAGCGGCGGCTGGTCGGGGCGGCGCGTCGCCTCGCCGTAGGTGGTGGCGGCCATGCCCAGCGGATCGAGGAGCCGGGTCTGCAGCACCTCCTCGTAAGGCGCGCCCGCCACGTCTTCGACGATCTGCCCGGCCAGCGCCACGCCCCAGTTGGAATAGGCCGTCACCGCCCCGCGCGGGAACACCTGCGCCGGTGCCGAGACCGCCAGCGCCTGCGGGCGCGGCAGGGCCCCCACGGCCGGGTCGAACAGCGCATAGCTCTCCTCGTATCCGGGCCGGTGGCTCATCAACTGGGCCAATGTCAGCGGCTCGGTCCCCGGCACCGCCGTCGCGCGCAGGTAGCCCGCGACATCGGCCTGCAGGTCCAGCCGCCCCTCCTCGACCAGCATCATTACCAGAAGCCAGGTGAAAAGCTTCGAGATCGAGCCGATCTCGAAGCGCACGTCGTCCGGCCCGGCCGGCGTGCCCGCGTGCAGATCGACGCTGCCCCAGCCGCGCAGGATCACCTCGTCGCCCGCCACCACCGCCGCGATGGCACCCGGCACCTGCTCGGTCGCCATGAAGCCCGCCGCCAGCCCGTCCAGCCGCGCGGCGAGGGGCGAGTCCGCAAGCGCTTGCGCCTGCGCGCCCGCCCCGAAAGCGAGCAATCCCACGGCCCCTGCCGCGATACATGTCCAGATGCGCACCCCGCCGTCTCCTTCAAAAAGCCCGACCCGCAAGACCTTGATGCCAGGCGGATACGGCGCCGGCCGCAGCCGTGCCCTGACCTCGATCAAGACCCGGCGCTGCGCCCGTGGCCGCCGGTCGGACCGCAGGTCGGCCGCCGCGCGACCGCGCACCCGCCCCGCCTGATCCGCGCCGTCCGCGAATTGGGCGCCAACGTCCCTTGGGTCTGCGACCCCATGCACGGCAACACCATCAAGGCGGCTTGCGGTTTCAAGACCCGCCCCTTCGACCTGGTGCTGCGCGAAGTCCGCGAGGTCTTCGCAATCCAAAACTCCGAAGGCACCATCCCCGGCGGCGTCCGCGCCGTCACCGAGGAAAACCTCTGCGACCGCTACCACACCGCCTGCGACCCGCGCCTCAACGCCTCGCAATCCCTCGAACGCGCCGTCCTCGTCTCCGAGGAACTCTCCGACCGCCGCGCCCACCTCGCCGCCCGCACCGGCTGAGGCGGGCGTTTCCGCGGCAGCAGACCCGTGTGCCAGGCAGACGCCCCGGAAGACCAACCCAGCGTAAGTGTTCCATCCCGGATGATCACATAGACCCTCGCCGGACGGCGCTGTTCATGGCAAGATCGATCCTGCGCGAGGTTCGGGACGGGGGGCGGA
>SKMM01000098.1 GCA_007121055.1 Paracoccaceae bacterium
CACCTTGCCGTCTCTTTCCAAAGCCCAAACCTCCAACGCTCACGCGCGCGCAGAATGCCCCAGTCAGATCACCAGCGGCAGGAGGGGGCGGCCCAGCGCTTGCGGCTCACCCGATGGCGACTGCGCTGCCGCCCGTCCCGGGGACCGCGACGGGCGGCACGGAGAGGAGAGATGGAGGTCACCGACGCGCCTTGGGGACGGGTGACCCCGCCGGCGGGAGCCGCGCTGGACGGGCAAGGCAGCGAGGCCGGCCGCCCCAGCGTGGGACGACGAAACCGCCAGTGGCGTCTGCCCGGCTTTTTGGGCTGGACGTATGTCAGCCATCGCCTGACAGGCACGGTCTTCGGGACGGGACCTGCCGTGGTCAGGAGGAGCCGTCGCCGTCCTCGATGATGTGGGCCTCGATCAGCTTGGCCTGGGCCATGAAGAACACGAAGACCGCCGCGGGCTGGCCGAAGGTGTCGAAGGTCACCCAAATGTCGGTGGAGAGAGAGCGCCAGATGATCTCGTTGGCCACCGCGAGGCCGGCGAAGAACCACGCCAGCCGCCGCGTCAGAACCATCCAGCCCTCGTGCTGCAGCCGGATCACGCCCTCCATGACATATTCGAGCCAGGATTGCCCGCGCGCCAGCCCGATCCACAAAAGGCTCGAGACCAGACCGAAGACGATCGTGCTCTTCATCTTGAAGAACCGCTCGTCGTTGAGCCAGACGGTCAGGCCGCCGAACACCACCACCATCACCAGCGTGACGATCTGGATGCGCGAGACGCGCCCGATCAGCCGGTACATCAGCCAGGAGGCCAAGGCGAAGACCGGGATGAACACTCCCGTCAGCACGATGAAGCCCGCGTATTCGGTCCCCCCGATCTCGAACATCCGCTCGCGCAGGATGATGTAGCCCACGAAGAACGCGAGCACCGGCCCGAGTTCGAGCGCTGTCTTGAGCTTCTGGTTCACCGGGGCGGGGGGCATGGGCTGTGTCCTGTGGTACTGCGGCTCAGATGGCGGCATGGGGCGCGCGGGGCAAGGGCCAAGTCGGGGGGGCCGGGTCAGTTGCCGCGTGCCTGCTCGATGGCGGGCAGCAGGCGCTCGCGCCACACGCGCTCGGTGACCTCGCCGGCATAGCGGGTGACGACGCGGCCCTCGCCGTCCACCACGAAGGTCTCGGGCATGCCGTAGACGCCCCAGTCGATGGCGGCGCGCCCGTCGCGCGAGGTGCCGATCCCCTCGAACGGGTTGCCGAGTTCGTCGAGGAAGGCCTGGGCGTTTGCGGGGTCGTCGCGGGCGTTCACGCCGTAGATGGTGAAGCCCTGCGCGGTGAGGTCTGCGAAGAACGGCATCTCGGCCCGGCAGGGCGGGCACCAGGACGCCCAGAAATTCACCAGCGTCACCTCGCCTGCACGCAGATCCTCGTTGTCAAAGGCCTCGCGGCCCTCCAGCACGCCAAGCTCCATGGTGGGGGCGTCACGGCCGACGAGGGTCGAGGGGAGCTCGTCGCGGTTCTCGCGGAAATTGCCGACCAGGAACACCGCCACCAGCGCAAGGAACAGCACGGGGGGCAGCAACATCAGCGGACGGATCTTACCCATCGGATCTCTCTGCGCGGCGGGCACGGGCCTCGGTTTCGGACAACTCGCGCCGGACCCGGTCGCTGCGGCGCCAGATCAGCACCACAAGGGTCGCGAGGATCGCGAGCGAAATGACGTAGGAGGCCATCACCTCCAGCCAGTAGGCGCCGAGATCGGGCATCACGCCGCCCCTTCGCGCAGCCGGGCGCGGGTCTGCAACGCCTTGATGCGGCGGGCGCGGATCTCGGTCCGGGTGGCGATCAGCACCAGCGCCACGAACAGCAAGCCGAACGCCACCATGCAGGTGTAGAGCGGCCAGCGATAGGCGGCCGCCATCCGCTCCCCCGACTGAAGCGACAGGGACGCGCCCTGGTGCAGCCCCTGGCTCCAGAACCACACGGCGTAGCGCGACATCAGGGCGAAGACCGAGCCCACGAGGCACAGCACGGCGGTGAGGTCGGCGGCGGTGTCGGGGTCCTCGATCGCCTGCCACAGCGCGATATAGCCGATGTAGAACAGGCACAGGATCAGGAAGGACGTCAGCCGCGGGTCCCACACCCACCAGGTGCCCCACATCGGCTGTCCCCAGAGCCCCCCGGTGATCAGCGCGATCACGGTCATGGCCAGCCCGATGGGGGCGGCGGCCTTCGCCGCCAGCGCCGAGACATGGTGCCGCCGGATCAGCCAGATCAGCGAGGTCACCAGCATCATCACCCAGATATTGATGGCCATCATCGCCGACGGCACATGCAGGAACACGATCCGCACGGTCGATCCCTGCCGGAAATCGTCCGGCGTCAGGAAGAAGCCCCAGATCAGCCCCACGGCCATGAGCAGCGCGGCCGCGCCGACGATCCACGGGACCAGCGGCCCCGTGGTGTCCATGAACTTCTTGGGGTTGGCGTATTCCCACAGCGACATGTTCGGTTCCTAGTCCGGGGCGCGCACAGGCTCAAGCCACGGGCCTGTGAACGGTTCAGCGCAGGTTGATACGGATTGCCGCGGCCGAGGCAAAGGGCAGCAGTGCCGCAGCCCCCAGCGTGATGCCGGCGAGCAGCGCCAGCGGCGTGCCCACCGAGAGCCCCTCGGCGCCCCGCGTGACCACCGAGGCGCCGTAGATGAGCGTGGGGACATAGAGCGGCAGCACCAGAAGCGACAGAAGCAGTCCCCCCCGCCGCAGCCCCACCGTGAGCGCCGCCCCGAACGTCCCGATCACCGACAGCGCGGGCGTGCCCAGCAGAAGCGACAGCACGAGCCAGCCATAGGCGCCCGCGTCGAGGTTCATCAGCACCCCCAGCACCGGCGCCACCAGCGTCAGCGGCAGCCCCGTGGTCAGCCAATGGGCGGCGGCCTTCACCGCCACCACGCCTTCCATCGGGATCGGCGCCGTGGCGAGCAGGTCGAGCGAGCCGTCCTCCCAGTCCAGGGCAAAGATCCGGTCGAGCGACAGCAGGCACGCCAGCAGCGCGCCCACCCACAGCACGCCCGGCGCGATGCGGCCCAGCACCTCGGGTTCGGGCCCCACACCCAGCGGCACCAGCACCGCGAGGATCAGGAAGAACGCGAGACCGAGGCCGAAGCCCCCGCCCGCGCGGATCGCCAGCCGCAGGTCGCGCCCGAGGAGGGCGATCATGCGAAGGCCTCGTCGAAGCCGCCCGCCTGTGCCCGGGGGCGGGCGCGGTATGCGGTCAGGTCCAGCACCCGCGCCTCGGCCAGGCCCAGATCGATATGGGTGGCCATCAGCGCCGCCCCGCCTGCCTCCAGATGCGCCCGCACGATGCGGACGAACAGCCCGACCGAGCCCGCGTCCAGCGACACGGTGGGCTCGTCCAGCACCCACAGCGGCCGGCCGGTCACCAGAAGCCGCGCGAGCCCCAGCCGACGCTTCTGCCCGGCCGACAGCGTCTGCGCCGGCCGGTCCAGCAGATCGCTCAGGTTCATGGCGGACATCGCCGGCGCCTCGCGGCCCGCGGTGCCATAGACCGAGGCCCAGAAGCGCAGGTTCTCGGCCACCGTCAGCGTGGGTTTCAGGCCGTCGGCGTGGCCGGCATAGGCCATCGCCTCGGGCGGGGCCGAAATGCGCCCCTCCAGGGGCGGCTGCAGCCCCGCCAGCGTGCGCAGGAGCGTGGTCTTGCCACAGCCGTTGGGGCCGCGCAGCACCAGCGCCCCGCCGGCCGGCAGGTCGAACCGGACGCCCTCCAGCACGGGGATGCCGCCCCGCGCCACGGCCAGATCGCGCACGCTCAGATCCATCGCGGGGGACCTATCCCATCGCTTCGGGACGGGAAAGGGGCGGCTGATGCCCCCGTCCAGACACCGGGCCGCAAGTCCTGCGGCGCCGCGCCGCAGCCGGACCGGCTGCAGAATGGCTGGCCTGTGCGGCTCCGGCCCCGCCCTTCCCTACCGATCGTACCCCGGGCCGGGATACCTCCAGCACACCGGCGCAGATCGGAACGACATGGCCGCCGTGCCGGGCGAAGGCACCGGGCCGACCAAGCCCCCAGACCTCGGATCAGTCCGGCAGCGCCGCCACGCAGGCGGCGAAATCCCGGCCGCGGGCCTCGAAATCGGGGTACTGGTCGAAACTGGCGGCGGCGGGGGCGAGCAGGATCACGTCGCCCGGCTCGGCCTCGGCGGCGGCGCGCGCCACCGCCTCGGCCATGGTGCCGCACAGGTCATGGGGCGTGGCGCCCATCTGGGCAGCGAAGACCCCGGCGCTCTCGCCGATCAGATAGGCCTTGCGGACGCGGTCGAAATGCGGGGCGAGCGCCGCGATGCCGCCCTCCTTGGCGCGCCCCCCGGCGATCCAGCGGATCCGCTCGAAGGCCTGCAGCGCATGGGCCGCGCTGTCGGCGTTGGTGGCCTTGCTGTCGTCGACGAACCGGACCCCGCGCTTGTCGGCGATGGTCCGGCCGCGGTGGGGCAGCGCCTCGAAGCTGGCGAGCCCCGCGGCGATGTCGCGCGGGCCGAGGCCGAGGGCCCGCACCGCCGCCCAGGCCGCGCAGGCGTTCTGGTGGTTGTGCGCACCGGGCAGACCGCGCAGGCCCCGCAGGTCCACCGCTGCCACCTGCCGGCCCTGCCGCCACTCGGCCAAGTGCCCGCGGCGGGCGAATACCGACCAGCCGGGGCCGCCCAGCTTCTGCCCCGAGGACACCCGGATCACCCGCATGTCCTCGGCCGCCTCGGCCATCTGTCCGGCGAGGAACCGCCCCTCGGGCTCGTCCACCCCGATGACCGCGCGGTCCGGGCCACCTTCGGCGAACAGCCGGCGCTTGGCGGCGAAATAGCCGCCCATCCCGCCGTGGCGGTCCAGATGATCGGGGGTGAGGTTGGTGAACACGGCGACATCCGGCGTCAGCGCACGGGCCAGTTCCAGCTGGTAGGACGACAGCTCCAAGACGATCACCGCCCCCTCTTCCGGCGGGTCGAGATCCAGGACGCCGCGGCCGATGTTGCCGGCCATCTGTACCTGGCGCCCGGCCTGCGCCAGCAGATGGGCGATCAGCGCCGTGACGGTGGATTTCCCGTTCGAGCCGGTGACCGCCACCACCCGCGGCGGGCTGTCCATCGCCGCCCAGGCCGGATCGCCCAGCGAGCGGAAGAACAGCCCCACGTCATTGTCCACCGGCACCCCCGCGGCCAACGCCGCGGCAACATGGGGGTTGGGCACGGGGTAGAGATGCGGGATCCCGGGGCTGACGATGAGGGCCGCGACCCCGTCGAAGGCGCCGGGCCGGGACAGGTCCGCCAGGGTCAGCCCCTCGGCCGCCGCGGCCGCGCGCACGGCATCGCCATCATCCCAGGCCAGCACCTCGGCCCCGCCGGCAGCCAGCGCCCGCGCCGCCGCCAACCCGGACCGCGCGAGCCCCAGCACCGCGACCTTCCGCCCATGGACATTTGCGACGGGGATCATCTACTGCCCACCCTTGGCCCTGCCTGCGGCGCAGGCATAGACCGGCCCAGCCCCAGCCGCCAGAGCACCGCTCAGCCCGAGGTGGTGCGCCGCAGCAGCCGCGCGCCCGGCAACTCGGTCCCAAGGATCTCGGTCCGGGTGGTGGCCGCAAAGTCGTTGACGAGGGCGCGATAGAACCGCTCGGCCGAGGAGACGGACGCCGCGGCCAGCGCGCCCAGCCGGCTGTCACGCGCTTCGCCCGCGACCACAGAGATTCCATAGCTGCCCAGCACCCGACCGTCGCGGTCGAGAACCCGCACCTGCCCGCTCAGGCGCGACTGATCGCGGCCGAAGGCGGTGCCCGTCCCCGTGGCCACGTTCAGCCGCTGGATCTCGACCATGAGGGGCACGCCGGCGGGATCCATCCGGTCGGCGAACTCGCGGCGCAACGCGGCGCGCAGTTCGGGGTCCAGCCGGCTGGCGTAATCGGCCGCCCGCGCGCTTTCGAACGCTGCGCCCGAGCTGCTGACTGTCACCTCGGAGAACCTCAGGGCCGCGCGTGCCTCGCGACCGATGGGGTTGGTGTAAGGGGTGGGGGCACAGGCGACGAGCATGGGCAGGCCCGCGAGCGCGCCGGACAGAAAGAAACGTCTTTGCATGGCGATTACGCTGCCACGAACCGGCCGCGCAGGTCAAATCGCCCCCTTCAGCGCAGTTTCAGCGTCGCAAGACCCGCCACCGCCAGCACCAGGCTGATGATCCAGAACCGGATCACGATCTGCGGTTCGGCCCAGCCCTTCTTCTCGAAATGATGGTGGATCGGCGCCATCAGGAACACCCGCTTGCCGGTGGCCTTGAAGTAGAGCACCTGCACGATCACCGACAGCGCCTCCAGCACGAAGAGCCCGCCCACGATCGCCAGCACGATCTCGTGCTTGGTCATCACCGCGATGGCCCCCAGCGCGCCGCCCAGCGCCAGGCTGCCGGTGTCGCCCATGAACACCGCCGCGGGCGGGGCGTTGTACCACAGGAACCCAAGCCCCCCGCCGATCAGCGCCGCGGTGAAGATCAGAAGCTCACCGGTTCCGGGCACGAAATGCACGTCGAGATAGGCGGTGAAGTCCACCCGCCCGACCGTGTAGGCGATCACCCCCAGCGTCCCGGCCGCGATCATCACCGGCATGATCGCGAGCCCGTCGAGCCCGTCGGTCAGGTTCACCGCGTTGGCCGCGCCTGCGATCACGAACATGCCGAAGGGAATGAAGAACCAGCCCAGATAGATCAGGATCTCCTTGAACACCGGCACGGCCAAGTGGCCCGACAGCGCCGGCGGGTGCAAAATCATCGCCGCCCCCGAGGCCACCGCCCCGATCCCGAACCCGATGGCGAGCCGCACGCGCCCCGGCACACCCTTGTGCGACCCCGCCGAGACCTTGGCATAGTCGTCGGCAAATCCCAGCAGCCCAAAGGCCACCGTCACCCCCAGCACGATCCACACGAACGGGTTGTCCAGCCGCGCCCACAGCAGGGTCGAGACCGTCAGCGCGCCGAGGATCAACACGCCCCCCATGGTGGGGGTGCCGGCCTTGGTGAGCAGGTGGCTCGCCGGCCCGTCGTCGCGAATCGGCTGGCCGTTCTTCTGGCGCTTGCGAAGCAGGTTGATCAGCGGCCGGCCGAAGAGGAAGCCGAAGACCAGCGCCGTGACGAAGGCCGCTCCGGCCCGGAAGGTGATGTAACGAAAGAGGTTGAAGATCCCTCCCCCGTCGGACAGTTCGCTCAGCCAGAAGAGCATCTCGTCAGGTCCCCACGCCAGTGTGCCGCGCGCCCTGCCCCAGATCGCGGAGCGCGTCAACGACCCGCGCGACGGCGCTGGCCTTGGAGCCCTTCACGAGCACCACATCCCCCGGCCCCACGAGGCCCGCCGCCCCCTGCGCCAGCCCGGCCGCATCCTCGGCACAGACGCCCCGGCGGCCGGCGGGCAGGGCCTGC
Organism: Paracoccaceae bacterium; assembly: GCA_007121055.1. GTDB lineage: Bacteria > Pseudomonadota > Alphaproteobacteria > Rhodobacterales > Rhodobacteraceae > Rhodobaculum. Next base: position 7,451 of record SKMM01000098.1, read on the forward strand.
CACAGATGGGCCATGCGCGGGCCGGCGCAGTGCACCAGGTCGATGCGCGCCATGGCCGGATGCGCGGCCAGCTCGGCGTGCAGGGCGGCCTCCTGCGGCCCGAGCTCCAGCATGTCGCCCAGGATCGCCACGCAACGGCCACGGGGTCCGGGCACCGCCTCGGCCAGCATCTCCAGCGCCGCGCCGACCGAGGCGGGATTGGCGTTGTAGGCGTCGTCGATCAGCTCGAAGCCCGCGTCGATGCCGGCGTCCAGCACCACCCAGACCCGCGCGCCGCGCCCGCCGGGGGGCGACCAGCGCGCGAGGTCC
>SKMM01000091.1 GCA_007121055.1 Paracoccaceae bacterium
CCGGTTCGACCGGCCGGTCGGTGGCGGCATCCGGCAGGGGCGCGGCCACCGTCACCGGCGCGACGAAGCGGAACCCCTCGCCATGGTAGGTGCGGATCACCGACTGGCTGCGGCCGTCGTCGCCCACCGCGATGCGGATCTGCCGGATGGTCGATTGCAGCACGCTCTCGCACACCATGCTGGGCCAGAACAGGTCGAGAAGTTCGGCCTTGGACACCATCCGGTCGCGGTGTTCGAGCAGGTGGCACAGCACCGCGAAGGGCTTGCGGGCGATCGCAACCCGGTCCAGCCCGCGCAGCAGTTCGTGGCGCTGCACGTCAAGGCAATGCGCCCGGAATTCGTACCGCATGGGGCGCGAACTCCCTTCTGATCCTGTCCCCGCCGGGGCGCCGCGGACCCGCCCCGGGCGGATCGGGCCCGCCGCCCGCGTCCCACAGGTTGAGCGTGGGGCGATTCTCGCATCCTGTCTACATTTTTGGGACCTGGCGCATGCACCTTGCCCAGCCGGGCCGACGGTCACCTGGACTACCCCCATCGGGTGGTCCGGGTTGAGTGTTAGTGGATCGGTGGCCGCTGGTCCATTGGAACGAAGGCTTCTGGTGCGGGCGGGCGGTATCCCGGGGAGCTGTGCGGCCTGACCGTGTTGTCGTGGCGGCGCCATCGCTCGATGAGGATCTGGGCTTCCCGGAGCAAGTAGAAGACTTCGGCGTTCAGCAGCTCGTCGCGAAACCGGGCATTGAAGCTCTCGCAGGTGCCGTTCTCCCATGGTGATCCCGGCTCGATGAAGGCGGTCCTGGCGCCGACGGCGCTGATCCAGGCGCGCACCTTCCTGGCGATGAATTCGGTACCATTGTCGGACCTGATGAACTCGGGCGGGCCGCGTGAGGCATGAACAGGTCCTTCAGGGCATCGATCACGTCGGTCGAATTGAGCTTGCGGTCGACCCGGGTCACCAGCGCCTCCTTCGTGAGCTCGTCACTCGCCGTCGCCAGCGGGGCTCGGACCGGTGGCGCAACCATGGCAACTCCTCGGAGTTGCGAGTGAGGCGCCACTGGTTCAAGCCCACTGGCGACGGTCGCATGAACTTTCCCCGGGCAGCCTCCGTCAGGATCATCTTGTCCAAGGTCAGATCCGACACCGCGCGCCGCAGCCGCGTTCGCCATCGGGCTCGAACCAATGGCGCCTCAATGGCTCACTCTCCGCTTCAAGCTCCTTGAGCCGCTTGAGCTGCTCCCGGTTCATGCCGCCACATTGCTTGCGCCAGCGGTAGAACGTCGGCTCCGTCACGCCGATCTGACGCACCGCGTCGCAGATCGCCATGCCCTGGCCGTGAAGCACTTCGACCTGCCGAAGCTTCAGCACGATCTCTTCCGGCCTGTCCCGCTTGCCTGCCATCTCCGGTCCTCCTGATCGGGACAATCCTATCCCAGTTGGTGGACCACTTCAGTGGGGGCACTCCAGACGGTCTGGGGCATGCCGCCGACGGTCCTGGCCCAGCCCAAGGCTTCCTCGTTCCGTTTGCGGTTGCGTTAGGACTTGGCTTAGGCGTCGTGCCAGGTGGTGCGGCCGTCGATTGCAGAATACCTTATCGCCGGGCGCCATCTGGGGTGACACAGGCTTGCCGGAGGTCGGCGACGAGCTCTGCCGCATCGAAGCTCTTGCCCGCCCCCAGCGTCAGGTACCGGGTTGATCCAGGGGAGTGGCGGTGGATCATGTCGAGTGCCGCACGCCGTTCTGCCTGGCCGTGGCCTGTGTCAGATCGCCCGTACCGATCAGGCCGGTGCGGTTCTCCAGCAGCGCGTGGCCCATGAACGACAGCATCGCCCCGGTGGCCGGCGACTCATTGCATAGGTGTGTCTCCGGGTCGGTGGTGGACGCACGGGTGGCATCGGACCGCTTCTCGCCCCGGAAGCCCACTTCCGCGGTGCGGCTCTGGCGGGTGGGGCGCGGCGTGGGGTCGATCTCCGTCGTCTGGGGGTGATCCTTGGCGGGGCTGTGGAGTCCGGGCGAGCTGCCTGGCCCGTCGTCGGTCGGCATTTCGTCCGCCTTGGGCGTGAAACCTTCCATTGATGCCCAGGCCTTCACAGGCGTGCCATCCACCGAGATGTGCACGTCCGGGAGCAGAGGTGCGACGGCGCGATGCGCCAGGAACGCGGCGGTCATGCTGCGGGCGCTGGCGGCGACGCCGCGGCTGCCGACGCTGCGCGCGGATCAGGCGGCGGACTGGATCAGTTCGGCCGGGCCTTCGAGACCACCACCCGGGGTGAGGCGCGGGCGCTGGGCCCTGGGGATCTGGGGTGTCTGCGGGTGGGATCGCTGCCGGGAGGGAGGAGGACGGCGGCCGACACAGCCTCGCAGCCGCGGTTCATCCTGCGCCCTCGCCGCGGCCTGCCGACCCGACCGCCACCCTGCCGAGCGTGGGCTGCCCCTGCCCCACCGCGAAGTGGGCGAGGATTGCGCGGGCGGTGGCGGTGTTGTGGGTGGCGAGCCGTTCGGCGAGGTCGAGGGGGGCGCGGATGCGCAGGGCGGCCATGATGCCCTCGTGTTCGGCGAGCGAGGCGGCGATGCGGGCGGGGTCGTGGTTGACGGCATGGCGCGCGCGGCGGACCTGGGCCTGCAGGCTGGCATAGATCTGCTGCACCTGACCGTTGCGCGCCGCCCCGGCCAGGCGGTGGTGGAAGGCCGCGTTGATCTCGCTGTAGAGGTCGGGCGTGCCGGCCGCGCCGGCCAGTTCGGCGTGCAGCACCTCCAGCGCGCGCAGGTCCTCGGCGGTGGCGCGGGTGGCGGCGTGCAGGCCGATAAAGCGCTCCAGCGCCTCCTTGGCCTCGAACACCTCGGCGAGGCCCGCGGCATCGAGCGGCGCCACCACCGCGCCGCGGTTCGGGCGCAGTGTCAACAGCCCCTCGGTCGCAAGCGCCTTGAGCGCCTCGCGCAGGGGCGTGCGCGAAACGCCGAAGCGGGCACACAGCGCGGCTTCGGGCACCTTGGCGCCATCGGCGATCTCGCCGCGCAGGATGATGTCGCGGATGCCCGCCACAAGCCTTTCGTGCAGGCTGCCGGGTTCGGCCCGCGGCGCGGCGAGGGTCATGCCGCGGAGGCGGGGGTGCGCAGGTCGAACAGCCGGCCGAAGCCCCGCAGCGGCGCAGTGTCCACGCCGGCCGTCGTCAGGCAACCCCACAGCGTCACCGCCACCGAATCGAGGATGGGGATGTCCAGTTCCGCCTCCAGCGCGGCGGCGCGTCGGGCGCCGCGCATGTTGGTGCAGACGATGGCGATGGCGTCGGGGCCGGTCCGGGAGACGCGGCGGCACATCTCGGCCACGCGGTCCTCCGACACCTCGGCGAAGGAGTAGTTGTCGCGCAGGCCGGCATGGGCCTCGGCGACCACCTCGATGCCATGGGCGGCATAATTGCGCGCGATCGCCGCCTGCACATCGGCCGTGTAGGGCGTCACCAGCCCCAGCCGCCGCACCCCCAGCGCCGCCATGGCCACATTGAACGCCAGCATCGCCGAGGTCGCCCGCACCCCGCTGCGCGCCTCGATCTCGGCGCAAAGGCGTTCGTCGGTGTCGAAGCCACGCCAGCTGGCAGAGGTGCCGTTCCAGGCGATCACCGCGGGTTTGGCGTCGGTCAGAAGGTCCGCCGCGGTCAGGATGGGCTCCAGCGCGAACTGGCTGTCGGCGGCGGCGTCGAGCCCGATCTGCGTGACCCGGAACCGTCCGAAATGCGCGCTGGCAGCCCCGTCCAGACGGGCCAGCAGCGCGGCGGTCTCGGGCTCCAGCACGGTGTTGGACGATGGCGTCAGCATGCCCAGCCGCACCGGCCCGGCCGCAGGTATTTTTGCATTCATTTCTCAGACCTCCCGGAAAGGCACGAGCCACCAGCCCGACGCGATGCAGTGCCCTTGTGATAGAAGCGCCGGGGACGGGATCGCCACGAAAAGGCCCCATCCCAACATGATTCGCCAGATATTCTTCACAAGTTGCCCACGCCTTTGGCATCTCCGACCGCAATAGACAATTTTCGGGCGATCCGCGGGCGCCGTTTGCGCAAACCGTGCCGCCCGGCCCGTCGGCCGTTCGCAGCCGGCCCCGGCGGGCGCATGCTCCCCCTCAATGAATGCAAAATCGAGAGGGAAAGTGATGATCCGAACCGTCCTTCTGTCGGCGACCATGGCCCTCACGGGCGCTGCCGCCATCGCCGACACGCCGCTGCGCGTGGCCGGCAACTTCTCGCAAAACCAGCGCCATGTCGGCATCGAGCGCGGCTTCTTCGAGGCGCTGACCGAACGCTCGGGGGTGCCCGTGGCCATGAACTACAACCCGATGGACGTGGTGGGGGTGCAGGCCTCGGATGCGTTCCGGATGCTGCGGTCGGGCACCTTCGACGTGATGTCGGTACAGATCGGCATGGCGTCGCGCGATGACCCGTTCTTCGAGGGGATCGACCTGATCGGCGTCTCCACCGACATGGAAAGCCTGCGCGAGGCCGTGGACGCCTACCGCGAGGTCTTCGACGCCCGGCTGCAGGAGCGCTTCAACGCCAAGGTCCTGACGCTGTGGCCCTTCGGGCCCCAGGTGTTCTTCTGCAACGCGCCGATCGAGACGCTGGCGGACATGCGCGGGCTGCGGGTGCGGTCCTTCACGCCGTCGATGTCGGCGATGATCGAGCACCTGGGCGCCACCCCCGTGACGCTGCAGTTCTCGGAGGTCTATCCGGCGCTGCAGCGGGGTGTGGTGTCCTGCGGCGTGACCTCGCCCACCTCGGCCAACACCGGCAACTGGCCGGAGGTGACGACGCATCTGCTGCCGCTGTCGGTCTCGGGCTCGGTGCAGGGGCATTTCATCAACCTGAACGCCTGGAACCGGTTTTCCCCCGAGGAGCAGGAGGCGCTGACCGCCGCCTTCGCCGAGCTCGAGAACGAGATGTGGGAGCTTGCCATGACCGCCAACGGCGACGCGCTGTCGTGCAGCACCGGCGGCGACTGCGAGGGCCACACCGCCTTCGACATGACCCTGGTGGAGATCGGCGCGGAGGACGCCGAGATCATCGCGCGCATGGCCGAGACCGTGGTGCTGCCGATCTGGCGCGACACCTGCAACGCGGTCGATCCCAACTGCTCGACCGTGTGGAACGAGACCGTGGGCGCCGCGCGCGGCCTCGAAATCCGCTGATCCGCCCCCGGCGCCCCCGTGGCGCCGGCCTGGCCCCCTTCAGGAGAGCCGCAATGCAGGACAACCCCCTCGAACGCGTGGCCGGCCCTTTGGTGCGCTTGGTGGCACTGTTGGGCGGCTATGCGATCCTGGCCGTGGCGGTGTTCGTGAGCCTGGAGGTGGTGCTGCGCCGGACGGTGGGGGTTTCGCTGCAGGGCGCGGATGAATTCGGCGGCTATGCGCTGGCGGGCGCCGCGGCCTTCGGCTTTGCCTACACGCTGATGCTGCGCGGGCACACGCGGATCGAGCTGGTGCTGGAGCGGCTGCCACGCCGGCTGGCGGATCTGTTCGACGTGATCGCCATGCTGGCCATCGCCGGAATGGCGGTGTTCCTGTTCTGGCGCGGCTGGGCGGTGATGGCCGAGAGCATCGAGTTCCGGTCGCTGTCCGGCACGCCCATGCGCACGCCGCTATGGATGCCGCAGGCGGTGTGGGTGGCGGGTCTGGGGCTGTTTGCGCTCTATGCCGTGCTGGCGGCGGGCCATGCGGTGTGGCTGGCGGCCACCGGACATCCCGGCCTGCGGCGCTGGTATGGGGCGAAGTCGCTGGAGGAGGAGATCGAGGAGGAGAAGCAGAGCCTCATCGACCGGGGCGCCGAGCCGGGCGATCTGTCCGGCAGGCCGGAGGATCGGACATGATCGGCATCGCCGGCGCCTTCGGCGGCTTCCTGACCATGCTCGCGCTGATGTTCGCGGGCCTGCCGGTGGCGGTGTCGCTGTTCATCATCGGGGTGCTGGGGGCGACGCTGTATCTGGGCACGCCCACGCTGATGGTGTTCGGCGGGCAGGCCTGGGGGTCGCTCAACGATTTCGTGCTGACGGCCATTCCGCTGTTCATCCTGCTGGGCGAGCTCCTGGTGCGCTCGGGCGTCACGGACGGCATGTACCGGTCGCTGTCGGACTGGCTGCGGCGGCTGCCGGGGGGCTTGCTGCACTCCAACGTGGCGTCCTGCACGCTGTTTGCCGCCGTGTCGGGCTCCTCGGTGGCTACGGCCGCGACCATGGGCACCGTGGCCGTCCCGATCATGAAGGAACGCGGCTATGACGAGCGGATCACGCTGGGCTCCATCGCCGCCGGGGCCACCATCGGCATCCTGATCCCGCCATCGATCAACATGATCATCTATGGCTCGATGTCGAACACCTCCATCGGGCAGCTGTTCGTGGCGGGCATCATTCCGGGGCTGATGCTGTCGGGGATGTTCATGCTGTATATCCTGGTGGTGGCCGTGATCCGGCCGGCCATCGCGGGCGAGCCCATTCCCATCGCGCCGCTGTCGGTCAAGCTGCGCAACCTGCTCGACATCCTGCCGCCGATGCTGATCTTCCTGCTGGTGATGGGCTCGATCTATCTGGGCTGGGCCACGCCGTCCGAATCCGCCGCGCTGGGCGTGATGGGTGCGCTGGCGGTGACCGTGGGCAAGGGCAGGTTCTCCGTGGCGCTTTTGCACGGGGCGCTTCTGTCCACGGTGAAGCTGACGGCGATGATCCTGCTGATCATCATCGCCGCGAAATACCTCAACTTCATCATCGGCATCCTCGGCATCCCCCAGGTCCTGGCCCGCACCATCACCGAATACGGCGTGAGCCAGCTGCAGCTGATCCTGATCCTCGTGCTGTTCTACCTGGTGCTGGGCTGTTTCCTCGAGACGCTCTCGATGATGATCGCCACGATCCCCATCGTGGTGCCGGTCATCATCAGCTTCGGCATCGACCCGGTGTGGTTCGGCGTGTTCCTGGTGGTAATGATGGAGGTGGCGCTGATCACGCCGCCCTTGGGGATGAACCTCTATATCGTGCAGGGGGTGCGCAACTCGGGCTCCATCCTCGACGTGATGATCGGGGCGCTGCCCTTTGCGGCGATCATGCTGGTGATGGTGGGGCTGCTGGTGGCCTTCCCCGGCATTGCGCTATGGCTGCCCGAGCAGATGTTCGACCGCCCCATGCGATGAGCCGCCCCCCGTGACCAAGGCCCGCCTGTTCCGCGCCGACTGGGTGCTGACCGCGCCCGGCGCGCCGGCCCTCGTCGCCGGCGCGATCCGGGTCGAGGGCGGGCGCATCACGGCCGTCGGGCCGGCCGCCACCCTGGCCGCAGGGGACGCCGAGGTGATGGAGCTGGGCGCGGCGGTGCTGATGGCCGGCCTCGTGAACGCGCACCAGCACGGGCGTGGGGTCAGCCAGCTTCTGATGGGCTATCCCGATGCCGCGCTGGAGCCCTGGATCGCCGGCCGGCGCCGCCATGGCGCGCCGGACCTGCAGGCCGTCACCCGGGCCGCGGCCGAGGCGATGCTGGCATATGGCGTCACCGCCACGCTGCACGCCAACTATGCCTATGGCACCGGCGACTATGCGGCCGAGCTGGACGCCCAGATCGCCGCCTACCGCGCCGCCGGCCTGCGCGCGACGATCTGCGTGGGGGTGCAGGACCGCGGCGGCCTGGTCTATCCCGACGCCGAGGCCGAGGCCTTCACCGCCGCCCTGCCCGCCCCCGCCCGGGTGCTGGCCACCCGCCCCGCCGCC
>SKMM01000030.1 GCA_007121055.1 Paracoccaceae bacterium
AGGGCCTGCGCTGGGTACAGTGCACGGTCACCGGCAAGGCCAGCCACACCGGGTCGACTCCGATGGTGATGCGCCGCAACGCGGGCCGGGGGCTGGCGCAGATCACCGAGCTGGTGCACGAGATCGCCATGAAGCACCAGCCCGCCGCCGTGGGCGCAATCGGCCACATCGAGATCCAGCCTAACAGCCGCAACATCATCCCCGAGACCGCCATCTTCACCGTGGATTTCCGCAGCCATGTGCTGGAGACGCTGGAGGCGATGCAGGCCGAGCTTCTGGACCGCGCCCCGGGCCTCTGCGAGGCGCTGGGCTGCGCGTTCGCCCACGAAACCGTCGGCGCCTTCGACCCGCCCGCCTTCGACGAGACTCTGGTGGCCCGCGTTCGCGCCGCGGCCGAGCGGCTGGGCTACAGCCACATGGACATCGTCTCGGGCGCGGGCCACGATGCCTGCTGGGTCAACCGCGTCGCCCCCACCGCGATGATAATGTGCCCCTGCGTCGATGGCCTGAGCCACAACGAGGCCGAGGAAATCAGCAAGGAGTGGGCGGGCGCGGGAACGGACGTTCTGCTGCACGCGGTGCTGGAGACGGCGGAGATTGTTGAGTGAGAATCTATCGGCGATCCACAGAGCAATATGCCGCAAAGTTCCAACCTAGGGACCGCGGTGGTCTCTGGTATCAGGTGCTTCCCATGGATCGTCCTCGAGATAGGCAAAACCGGAAGCTTAACACAAACGAGGTCTCTAGGTTCTTCGAAAGCATAGAGGAAGCGGCGGTTTTTCTGATTCAAAACCCTGGATCAGCAATTCGCATGACACCGGGAACACGGATTATCTCGCAGAACGTGGTGATTGACATCTCCGAAGATGAACCTCCCCCACTGTCAATTGCCCTTGGCGAACTCGGCAGCGAAATAGACGAGGAATAACTTAATGACCACCGTCATCAGAAACGGCACCATCGTCACCCATGACCTGACCTGGAAGGGAGACGTGCGCATCGAGGGCGGCCGGATCACCGAGATCGGCGAGGGCCTCAAGGGCGACACCGAGCTGGATGCGACGGGCTGCTATGTCATGCCCGGCGGCATCGACCCGCACACGCATCTGGAGATGCCCTTCATGGGCACCTACTCGGCCGATGATTTCGACAGCGGGACGCGGGCGGCGCTGGCGGGGGGCACCACGATGGTGATCGATTTCGTGCTGCCCTCGCCCGGGCAGGCGCCGCTGGATGCGCTGCAGATGTGGCACAACAAGTCCACGCGGGCGCATTGCGACTATACCTACCACATGGCGGTGACCTGGTGGGGTGAGGAGGTGTTTGGCCAGATGCCCGAGGTGGTGAAGCGCGGGATCACCTCGTTCAAGCATTTCCTCGCCTACAAGGGCGCGCTGATGGTCAATGACGAGGAGCTGTTCGCGAGCTTCCGCCGCGTGCGCGAGATCGGCGGCGTGGTCATGGTGCATGCCGAAAACGGCGATGTCGTGGCCGAGCTGCAGCGCAAGCTGATGGAGGAGGGCAACACCGGCCCCGAGGGCCACGCCTATTCCCGCCCCCCGCAGGTGGAGGGGGAGGCCACCAACCGCGCCATCATGATCGCCGACATGGCCGGGGTGCCGCTCTATGTCGTGCATACCTCCTGCGAGGAGGCGCATGAGGCGATCCGGCGCGCGCGCCAGCAGGGCAAGCGGGTGTGGGGCGAGCCGCTGATCCAGCACCTGACGCTGGACGAGAGCGAGTATTTCCACCCCGACTGGGACCATGCGGCCCGGCGGGTGATGTCGCCGCCCTTCCGCAACGCCAAGCATCAGGAGAGCCTGTGGGCGGGGCTCCAGGCGGGGTCGCTGTCGGTGGTGGCCACCGATCATTGCGCCTTCACCACCGAGCAGAAACGCTATGGCGTGGGGGATTTCACCAAGATCCCCAACGGCACCGGCGGGCTGGAGGACCGGATGCCGATCCTGTGGACCCAGGGGGTCGGCACCGGGCGGCTGACGCCCAACGAGTTCGTCGCCGTCACCTCGACCAACGCGGCCAAGATCTTTGGCCTTTATCCGCGCAAGGGGGCGGTTGCGGTCGGCGCGGATGCCGATCTGGTGGTGTGGGATCCGGAAAAGACCAAGACGATCAGCGCCGCCAGCCAGCAATCGGCCATCGATTACAACGTCTTCGAGGGCAAGGAGGTGAAGGGCCTGCCGCGCTTCACCCTGTCGCGCGGCAAGGTGATGGTGCATGACGGCGAGGTTCGCGGCGAGCAGGGCCACGGCCAGTTCATCGGGCGGGAGCCGAACGGCCCGGTGAACAAGGCGCTGTCGACCTGGAAGGAGCTGACGGATCCGCGGCCCGTCAGCCGCGCGGGCATCCCGGCCTCGGGGGTCTGATGGCGGAGATCCAGGGAGTGCTGGAGGCCGCGGTCTACGCCGACGATCTGGAGGCGGCGCGGCGGTTCTATGGCGGCGTGCTGGGCCTGCCCGAGATAGCGGCGGTCGAGGGGCGGCATGTGTTCTTCGGCGCGGGCACCGCGGTGCTGCTGGTGTTCCGGCCGGCGGCCACGCGCGAGCCGCCGGGCCCCGGCGCCCTGCCCGTGCCGCCCCATGGCGCAGAGGGGCCGGGGCATGTCTGCCTGACCGTGGCAGAGGACGGGCTGGAGGCGATGGCCGCGCGACTGCGGCGGGCGGGGGTGGAGATCGAGTCCGATTTCCACTGGCCGCACGGGCCGCGGTCGATCTATGTGCGCGACCCGGCCGACAATTCGGTGGAATTCGCCTCGCCCCGTCTCTGGAGCCTGCCCGAATGAGCGCCGAGGCGACGCCGGTGATCGAGGCCCGGGGCCTGAACCTCGTGTTCGACACCGCCGACGGGCAGGTGCAGGCCCTCAAGGACGTGGACCTGACGATCCGCAAGGGCGATTTCGTGTCCTTCATCGGGCCGTCGGGCTGCGGCAAGACCACCTTTCTGCGGGTGGTGGCGGATCTGGAGCAGCCCACCGGCGGCACCGTTACCGTCAACGGCATGACGCCCGAGGCCGCGCGCAAGGCCCGGGCGTACGGCTACGTGTTCCAGGCCGCGGGGCTCTATCCGTGGCGCACCATCGCCGGAAATGTCCGGCTGCCGCTGGAAATCATGGGATATTCGCGGGCCGAACAGGCCGAGCGGGTGGCGCGGGTGCTGGAGTTGGTGGAACTGACCGGCTTCGAGAAGAAATACCCTTGGCAGCTCTCGGGGGGGATGCAGCAGCGCGCCTCCATCGCCCGGGCGCTGGCGTTCGACGCCGACATCCTGCTGATGGACGAGCCCTTCGGCGCGCTCGACGAGATCGTACGCGACCGGCTGAACGAGGAGCTGCTGCGGCTCTGGCGGCGGACCGGCAAGACCATCGGCTTCGTGACCCATTCGATCCCCGAAGCCGTGTATCTGTCGACCCGCATCGTGGTAATGTCGCCGCGCCCCGGCCGGATCACCGACGTGATCGAGAGCCCCCTGCCGGTAGAGCGTCCCCTCGACATCCGCGACACGCCCGAGTTCATCGCCGTCGCCCACCGCGTCCGCGAGGGGCTGCGCGAGGGGCACAGCTATGACGAATAGGGCCTAACATGGCGGATAAATCGGACCTCAAGACCTGGGTCGTGGACGCGCTGGAGGCTACCGGTGGCACGAGCACCATCGTGGAGGTGGCGCGGCACATCTGGGATCATCACGAACAGGAGTTGCGTCGGTCGGGCGATCTATTCTTCACGTGGCAATATGACATGCGCTGGGCCGCCACTGCCTTGCGCAAAGAAGGCAAGATGGGCAGCGGCTGGACACTTCTGAAATGATGCGCTCGGTGCTGCCGGTCCTGACGGTCGTCGCGGTGATCCTTGCGGCCTGGTACGTGGCCTGTGTGCCGATGAATGCGCGCTGGGCGCAGGATCAGGCTGCGCGGGCGGGGGTGGAGCTGTCGCTGCCGGAGCTGGTGGCGGATACCCTGAGCCAGCAGCGCCCGCGGCTGCCGGCGCCGCATCAGGTGCTGGAGGAGTTCTGGAATTCCACCTGGGTGGAGGAGACGCAGGGCCGGCGCGGCATCGTCAACACCGGCACGCTGTCCAACCGGAGCCTTGTGTTCCATGGCTGGGTGACGCTGTCGGCGACGTTGCTGGGCTTCGCCATGGGGACCGGGCTGGGGCTCCTGCTTGCTATCGGGATCGTGCACAACCGGGCCATGGACCGATCCGTCATGCCCTGGGCCATCGCCAGCCAGACCATCCCGATCATCGCCCTCGCGCCGATGATCATCGTGGTGCTGAACGCCGTGGGCGTCTCGGGGCTGATCCCCAAGGCGCTCATCGCGGCCTATCTGTCGTTCTTTCCGGTGGTGGTGGGGATGGTGAAGGGGTTCCGGGCGCCCGATGCCATGCAGCTCGACCTGCTGCGGACCTACAACGCGAGCGGGGCGGAGACCTTCTTCAAGCTGCGGCTGCCGGCGTCGATGCCCTATCTGTTCGCCTCGCTCAAGATCGGGGTGGCGGCGGCGCTGGTGGGGATCATCGTGGCCGAACTGCCGACCGGAGCCGTCGCGGGCCTGGGCGCGCGGCTGCTGGCGGGCAGCTATTTCGGGCAGACGCTGCAGATCTGGTCGGCGCTGGTGGCGGCGGCGATCCTGGCGGCGATGCTGGTCGGGATTGTGGGGCTGGCACAGCGGCTGACGCTGCGGCGCATGGGGATGGCGGCATGAGCGCGCCGGTCGTGACCCAGCACGCCCTGCCCGCGGTGGGAGGCGCGCAGCTCTGGGGCATGGCGGTTGTCCTGGCAGGGGCCGTGGTGCTGTGGCTGGGGGCTGCCCCCGCGGCCGCGCCACCGGCTTCGGCTCTGGCCTGGCTTCTGGTGGCGGTCGTGGCCGGATTTCTGGGCCGGATCGGCCAGTTGCAGCTGCTGCCCGCGCTGGCGGTGGTGCCGGTGGCGCTGGGGCTGGCCGCGGTGGGACTGGTGCACAACGCCGCCCCGCCGGCAGGGCCGAGCGTCTGGCTGGCGGTGGCCGGGGTGTGGCTCGGGGCCTGGATGCTCGTGGCGTGGCTGTCGGAGCTGCGGCCCCGCAGCCCCGCGGTGCAGCGCACGCTGGGGCTGCTGATCCCGATCCTGTTCGGCCTGACCATCCTGTGGCTGTGGGAGATGGTGGTGCAGGGCGCGGGCGTGCCGCGGGTGATCCTGCCCGCGCCATCGGTGATCGGCGCCCGGATCGCGGCCTCGGCCGACATCCTCTGGATCGACTTCGTGCAGACCTTCGTGAAGGGCGCGCTGGCGGGTTATGCCATCGGCTGCCTCGCGGCCCTCGCCTTTGCCGTCGCGGTCGACCGCTCGGCCTTCCTGCGGCGCGGGCTGTTGCCGGTGGGGAATTTCGTGGCCGCCCTACCGATCATCGGCACCGCGCCCATCATGGTGATGTGGTTCGGCTTCGACTGGCAGTCGAGCGCCGCGGTGGTCGTGGCGATGGTGTTCTTCCCGATGCTGGTGAACGCCGTGCAGGGGCTGGCGGCCGCGGACCGGATGCAGCGCGACCTGATGCACACCTGGTCAGCGAGCTACTGGCAGGACCTGCGCCACCTGCGCCTGCCTGCGGCCATGCCCTTCATCTTCAACGGCCTGAAGATCTGCGCCACGCTGGCGCTGATCGGCGCCATCGTCGCCGAATTCTTCGGCTCGCCCACCCGCGGGATGGGCTTTCGGATCTCCACCGGGGTCGGGCGCTTGCAACTCGACATGGTGTGGGCGCAGATTACCGTCGCGGCGGTCGCCGGATCGTTGTTCTACGGTGTGTGGGCGGCGCTGGAACGGCGGGTGACCTTTTGGCACCCCTCGCAACGCGCGCGCTGAGGTAAACCGTCCCTGGACCGAGGGCGTCCAACATGGAGGAAGACATGAAGACCAAGACGATGACCGCAACGGCGCTGGCCGGCGTTCTGGCCGCAGGCGGCGCCTGGGCCATGGACGACGTGACCCTGCAGCTGAAATGGGTCACCCAGGCACAGTTTGCGGGCTATTACGTCGCCCTGGAGAACGGGTATTTCGAGGAAGAGGGACTCAACGTCACCATCCGCCCCGGTGGGCCGGACATTGCCCCCCCGCAGGTGATCGCGGGCGGCGGCGCCGACGTGATCGTAGAGTGGATGCCCGCAGCCCTGGCCGCCCGCGAGGCGGGCCTTCCGCTGGTGAACATCGCCCAGCCCTTTGCGAGCTCGGGCATGATGCTGACATGCCTCGCCGATACCGGCATTACCGGCCCCGAGGATTTTCCGGGCCGGACGCTGGGCGTGTGGTTCTTCGGCAACGAGTTCCCGTTCCTGAGCTGGATGAGCACGCTGGGCATCCCCACCGAGGGCGGCCCCGAGGGGGTCGAGGTTCTGCGCCAGGGCTTCAACGTCGATCCCCTCCTGCAGCGCCAGGCCGACTGCATCTCGACCATGACCTACAACGAGTTCTGGCAGGTCATCGACGCCGGCATCTCCGAGGACGAGCTCGTCACCTTCAAGTATGAGGAACAGGGCGTGGCGACCCTAGAGGACGGGCTGTGGGTGCTCGAGGACCGGCTGGAGGACCCGGAGTTTGTCGACAAGATGGTCCGCTTCGTACGGGCCTCGATGCGCGGCTGGGACTGGGCCGAGGAAAACCCCGAAGAGGCCGCGATGATCGTGCTGGAGTTCGACGACACCGGCGCCCAGACCGAGGAACACCAGATCCGCATGATGCGTGAGGTAGCGCTTCTGACCGCCGGCTCCAACGGCGCGCTGGACCCCGCCGATTTCGAGCGGACGGTGGAAACGCTGCTGGCCGGCGGGTCGGACCCGGTGATCTCGGAACATCCAGGCGATGCCGCCTGGACGCATGTGGTCACCGATCAGGCCCTGAACTGAGATCGGACGCCGCCCGTACCCCGGTCGGGGCGCGGGCGGCGTGCTCCCTGCGCCCTTGGATTGCCGCAAGCGCGCAGAGCAGGCAGGCAATGTAATCGGCGTCGTCGAGGCCCGGTTCGGGCGGCTGCTGCCAGGCACCTGCGGCCGCCATCAGACTGCCGGTGCCGTGGCGAGGATGCGCCCGTCCGAAGCTCTTGCGGTACCGATCCGCCCTGTCGGCAGCAGCCAGCATGCTGGCCATGGCCGCATCACGCCCCGCCGCCGGCACTGCCAGCAACGCCCGCGCCGCGGCCACCAGATCCCCATGCAGAAGCGGACGCATCTCACATCCCTGGCAAGCTGGGCTTGTAGGCGTGGACCGCGATCCGCACCGTGCCGCCGGCAAAGCTGCCTCCGCTCGCGGTCAGCAGCAGTGGTGTGGGCGCATACTGCGCCATGGGAGTGCCCAGAAGACCGCGCGCAAACGAGCCAGTGCCGAGCCCCAAGCCACTGCCGAACCGGTCCGGCGCGCCGTCCACGCCCAATTGCCAGGCCGACAGGCTGCCATCTATCGCGCTCACCACCCGAGCCGTCACCGCAAAAACCAGAACATTGGCCGGGATCGCCTCGTCCGTGACCGACGCCGGGCCTGCGGTGATGACATGATCGAACTCGGTGACCCGCAGAAACGACCCCGCACCGCTGGGCGACAGCGCAAGCGCCCCGCCGCGCCAGTCGGCCCCGTCATGCAGCGCAAGAACCCCCTCGTCCGCGATCCAGGCACGCCAGCCCCGCTGCGGGGTCATGAAGACCCAGCCGCCCCCAAGGAACACGGCGACGC
>SKMM01000389.1 GCA_007121055.1 Paracoccaceae bacterium
GCGGGTCTGTTGGCGCCGCGCATCGAGCATGAGGATGGCACCGTGCAGACCAGCTGCTTCCGCTTTGCCGGGCCGGCGAGCGAGCTGATCCGGGGCGCGGGCAGCGGGCCGCTGACGCGGCTGCTGGCGCGCCATGACGTGCCGCTGGAAATTCCGCCGCCGCCGGACCGGATCGGCTGGGCAAGCTTTGCCTGCATCCTGCTTCGGGGCGAGATGGTGCGCCGGATCGGGTTGCTGGACGAGGGGTATTTCCTCTATTTCGAGGATGCCGAGTACTGCCTTCGGGCCCGGCGGGCGGGCTTCGGGGTGGTGTATGTGCCGCAGGCGCGGGTGGTGCATCTGCGCGGCCGGAGCGGGCCGGTCAAGGCGCTGCAGCGTGCCCATGCGCGGCTGCCGGCGTATTACTACGCCTCGCGTACCCGGTTTCTGTACCAGGCGCATGGTCGCCTCGGGCTGTTGGCGGCGAACCTGGGCTGGGCGCTGGGCCGGGCCGTCGCCCGGACGCGGCCGCTCACGGGGCGGGCGGTGCCGGCGGTGCCGCAGCGGCAGTGGCGCGATCTGTGGATCAACTTCCTGACCCCGCTGGGCGACCGGCGCGCCACCGGAGACTGAGCCATGGCCCTGCCCGATTTCCTGCTGATCGGTGCCATGAAATGCGGCACCAGCACGCTGGCTGCGCAGCTTGCGGCCCAGCCCGGGGTGTTCATGGCCACCCCGAAGGAGCCCGAGTTCTTTTCCGAGGATGCCAATTTCGCGCGGGGGCAGGGCTGGTACGAGGCGCTGTTCGACGCGGCGCCCGACGGCGCGCTGAAGGGCGAGGCGAGCACCGGCTACACCAAGCTGCCCACCCACCCCGAGGCGGTGGCGCGCATCCGGGAGATGCTGCCCGAGGTGCGGCTGGTGTACCTGATCCGCAACCCGCTGGAGCGGCTGGTGTCGCATTACATCCATGACTGGACCATGGGGGTAGTCGACTGCGATCTGGCGCAGGCGCTGGAGCGGCATCCCGAGTTGGTGGCCTATGGCCGCTACGGGGCGCAGATCGCGCCCTATGTGGAGGCGTTCGGAGCGGAGCGGGTGTTGCTGCTGACTCAGCCTGCGCTGCGCGCCCGCCCGCAGGAGGTGCTGGAGCAGGTGGGCAGGTTCCTCGGTCTGGCCGCAGTGCCGCGCTGGCAGGCGGATCTGGCCGAGGCCAATGTCTCGGCCGAGCGGGTCCGGCCGCTGCCGTTGCATGGGCTCCTGGTGCTCAACCCGGTGGCCACGGCGCTGCGGCGCCGGCTGGTGCCCAAGGCGCTGCGCGACCGTATCCGCCGCAGCCGGACGATCACCGGGCGGCCGCAACTGACGCCCGCGGACCGCGCCCGGTTGGAGGCGGTGTTCGCCGAGGATGCGCGGGTGCTGGCGGAGATGTTTCCCGGGCGGGCGGACGTCGCGGGCTGCTACCCCTTCGCCGCGCCATGAGCGGGGATTCCGCCGGCCGGGTGGGTGTGGTGGCGATCGGGCGCAACGAGGGGGCGCGGCTTGCGGCGTGCCTCGGGGCGATCCCGGGCGGGGTGGGGCCGGTGGTCTATGTCGACTCGGGATCGACCGACGGCAGTCCGGAACTGGCGCGCGGAATGGGGGCGCGGGTGGTCGTGCTGGACCCTGCGCGGCCTTACACCGCGGCGCGAGCGCGCAACGCGGGCGCCGCGGCGCTGGGGGACGGGGTCGAGTTCGTGCAGTTCGTCGACGGGGACTGCACGCTGACCGAAGGCTGGATCGCCGCGTCGGTGGCGTTCCTGGAGGCCCATCCGGAGGTGGCGGTGGTCTGCGGGCGGCGGCGCGAGCGCTGCCCGGAAGCGTCGGTCTATACCCGGCTGGTGGACCGCGAATGGGACCGGCCGCCAGGGCCCACCGCGGCCTGCGGGGGCGACGCGCTGATGCGGGCCGGCGCCTTTGCCGCGGTGGGGGGGTTCGACGAAGGGCTGATCGCGGGTGAGGAGCCCGAACTGTGCGGCCGGCTGCGGGCCGCGGGGTGGCAGATCCACCGGCTGGCCGAGGAGATGACGGTGCACGACATCGCCATGACCCGGTTCGGGCAATGGTGGCGCCGCAGCCGGCGGGGGGGCTTTGCCGCGGCCCAGGGGGCCGCCCGGCACCACCGAGCGGATGCCCGCGCGCAGCGGCGCCGCGCTCTGCTGTGGGGGCTCGAGCTGCCCGCGGTGGCTCTGGCGGGGCTGGCGGTCAGCCCCTGGGCGCTGCTTCTTCTGCTGGCGCTGCCGGCGCAGGTGGTGCGGCTCGCGCTGCGCGAGGGGGCGGGGCGGCGGGCGAGCTGGGAATGGGCCTTGTTCACCACGTTGGGCAAGACCGCCGAGGCGCTGGGCGTGGTGGAGTACCACACCCGCCGCCTGACCGGTCGCGTGGCCCGGCTGATCGAGTACCGCTGAGGCGCTGCGGTGGCGGGTGTGCCCGGCGATGCGGGGCCGGCGAGCCCGGTCAGGGCGCGAGCATGACGACGTCGCCGAAGCAGCAGCGGGCGGTGTCGCGCAGGGTGGCGGCGATGCGGGGCAGGGCCTCGCCCAGGGGGGCGGATTTGCGGGTCACGAGGCCGATGGAGCGTACGATGCGCGGCCCGGCGAGCCGCAGGACGCGGACATCCTCGGCGCCCGGCGCGATCTCGGTGCGCACATAGAGCGCGGGCAGCAGGGTCACGCCCATGCCCATCCCGGCCATCAGGCGCAGCGCGTCGAGGCTGGTGCCCTCGTAATCGCGGTGCAGCGTGGCGCCGAACAGGTCGCACAGATCGGCCACCTGCTGGTGCAGCGCATAGCCCGGGCCGAGCGTCAGCAGGGTCTGGCCGGCGAGGTCGGCGCGCTCGACCGTCTCGCGGGCGGCGAGCGGGTGGTCGCGGGCGGCCACCAGCTCCAGCGGTTCGCGGAACAGCCGGGTGACGGCGAACTCGCCCGGCGGGGCGGGCAGGTGGACGAGGACCATGTCGTGTTCGCCCTGGGCCAGCCCCTCGACCAGCTGGCGGGGCGGGCCCTCGCGGATATAGAGCTTCAGCTCGGGGTAGAGCTGGTGCAGCCGGGCGACCACATGGGGCAGCAGGTAGGGGCCGAGCGTGGCCGAGGCGCCGAAGCGGATCGTGCCGCCGAGCCCCGAGCGCATCACCGCGGACAGGTCCATGATCTCCTGCATGCCGGTGCGGATGTGGCGGGCGCGGTCCAGGACCGCGCGGCCGGCGGGGGTGGGAATGGCGCCGGCGCGGCCGCGTTCCACCAGTTTCAGGTCGAGCAGGCGTTCGAGATTGGCGAGCTGCACCGACAGCGAGGGCTGGCTGATGCCGCAGCGCTCGGCGGCGGCGCGGAAGCTGCCGGTCTCGACCAGGGCGATGAAATAGTCGAGCTGGCGCAGGCTGGGCAGGTCGCGCATGGACGCTCCTTTCGGTGATGTGCGGAGGGGACAGGCCCCTCCGCGCGGCAGATCACCACTCGTCGTCCATGAAGTCATCGAGGGGAAGATCCGCCGGGGCGTCCATGGCGCCGCCCGGACCCGAGCCGAAGATCACCTCGGGCAGCCAGGTGACCGTCTCGGGCCAGATCCAGAGGATCGCGAGCGCCACGATCTGCAGCCCGATGAAGGGGATCGCCCCACGGTAGATCTGCGGCGTGGTGATCGTGCGCGGCGCCACCCCGCGCAGGTAGAACAGAGAAAAACCGAAGGGCGGCGTCAGGAAGGAGGTCTGCAGCAGCACCCCCATCATCACCCC
The DNA here is from genome assembly GCA_007121055.1 of Paracoccaceae bacterium. Lineage (GTDB taxonomy): Bacteria > Pseudomonadota > Alphaproteobacteria > Rhodobacterales > Rhodobacteraceae > Rhodobaculum. Next base: position 3,749 of record SKMM01000389.1, read on the forward strand.
CAGCCAGATCGGGTTCACATCCATCATCAGCAGGACCGGCGCGGTGATCGGCACCACGATGAACAGGATCTCGAAGGTATCGAGGAAGAATCCGAGGATGAAGATGATGAGGAACACCATCAGCAGTGCTCCGACCTCGCCCCCCGGCATGCCCTCGAGGAAGCCGCGCACCATCCGGGTGCCGCCCATCTGGGTGAACACCAGCGCAAAGGCCGTGGCGCCCAGCAGGATGATGAACACCATGCAGGTGATGGACATGGTGGACACGCAGGAGCGGAACAGCGTGTCGAAATAGGTCCGCCGCAGCTTGCCCGACGCCGCCACCGCGATCAGCGACAGCACAAGCACGCCGACCATCAGGTTCAGCAGGCCGGGGCCGCCGAAGAGCCAGCCGGTGATCCCCAGCACCACCAGGAATCCGAGCCAGAACCAGAACAGGTTGAGGTCCCGGCGGGGGTCGCCCGGCGCGCCGAGATGGGCGTCGGCCAGAAGTTTCACTGCCGCGAGGAACAGCGCGCCGAGGGCGCCGACGCTGGCGCTTTCGGTGGGCGTGGCGACGCCGGCGACGATGGAGCCCAGAACGGCCACGATCAGCACCAGCGGCGGGATCAGGGCCGAGACGACGCGGCGGGCAAGGCCGCGGCGCTCGGCCTCGGTCATGGGAATGGGCGGGCAGGTTTCGGGCGCGACGATGGCGCGGAAGATCACATAGGCCGCGTAGAAACCCGCGAGGATCAGCGAGGGGATCATCGCGCCAGCGAAGAGGTCGCCCACCGACACGGTGTCCGGGGCGAAATTGCCGATCGCGAGCTGTGCGGCCGAATTGGCGCCCTGCAGGATGTCGGCCATGAAGATCAGCACGGTGGAGGGCGGCAGGATCTGCCCCAGCGTGCCGGCGGCGCAAATGGTGCCGGTGGCAAGCTTGGGGTCGTAGCCCGCGCGCATCATCGCGGGCAGGCTGAGCAGGCCCATGGTCACCACCGTGGCCCCCACCACCCCGGTGGCCGCCGCCAGCAGCGCGCCCACCAGCACCACCGACAGCGCCAGCCCCCCGCGCATCCGGCCGAACACCTGCCCCATGGTGGTCAGGAGCGATTCCGCGATGCCGGAGCGTTCCAGCACCACCCCCATGAACACGAAGAGCGGCACCGCGATCAGCACCGGGTTGGTGATGATCCCCCAGAACCGGTTGGGCAGGGTGGCGAACAGCCGTTCGTCGAAGGCGCCGACCCACATGCCGGCAAAACCGAACAGGATCGCCAGGCCCCCCAGCGTGAAGGCCACCAGATAGCCGGTCATAAGCAGCGCGAGGATCGCCAGGAACAGGCCGGCCGCCATCATCTGCCCCAGGAGGGCTGCATCGAACATCATGGGGGCCTCCCTCAGACCGGCTGGGCGGTGGGCTCGTCGGGGCCGTGGCCGCCGTGGCGCAGGACGTATTGCGGCCGTCCCGACAGCACGAGGATGCCGCGCAGCACGAAGGCCAGCCCCTGCAGCGCCACCAGCGCCACGAAGGCGACCATGGCGCCCTTGAGAAGCCACACGTTCGGCAGGCCCTGCGGATTGATCGAGCCCTCGTCGATGCGCCAGGAGGCGAGGAAGAAGCTCCAGGTGAAGGAGCCGAAGATCCACAGGAACGGTACCAGCACCAGGAGCGTCATCACCAGGTCGGTGGCAGCCCGGCGCCGGTCGCTCCAGCGGGTGTAGAACACGTCGACCCGCACGAAGCCGCCGGACATCATGGTGAAGGCCGAGCCCAGCATGATCACGGCGGCGTGCTGCCAGACATACAGCTCCTGCAGCCAGATCAGGCCCATGCCCAGAACGTAGCGCAGATAGACCGTGGCGAAGCACACCAGCACCGTGCCCAGCGTCAGCCAGGCGGTGAGATAGCCGCTCCAGCGGCAGATGCCGTCGATGCCTGCCACGGTGCCGGCGCACAGCCGCACCCAGCCGGGCTCGGGCCCGGGGTTCTGGTCCTGCATGGTGTCCTCCCTGTCGTTGGCGGCCCGCATCCGTCCGGGCCGCACGCCCCGCATCTTCGGCGGTGGCGCAGGAGATCTTGCCGCGTCCGCGGAGATTCAATGGGGTCCGATAGGTTTTTTTAATCGACGATAGGAGGGGCGATAGTTGGTGATAGGATTTTCCTAAATCGGCTTTGTGAGCGGCCCGTCGGGTTGTCGCTGTGGGGGGCGTGTTCATATGGCCGCCACACCCGGGGCCGCGGCGGTCTGCCGCGTCAGCGCTCCGGGTCATCCGGCGCCCTGGCGCCCCATCAACAGGGAGGAGACCATGAACCGACGCGATTTCCTGACCCGCACGGCGCTCGCCGGCGCTGCGGGGGCCAGTGCCGCAACGCTCGCCGCGCCCGCCATCGCCAGTGGCGTGATCGAATGGCGGATGGTGCACGCCTGGCCCAAGGGCCTGCCCGGGGTGGGCGTGGGGGCCGACCGGCTGGCCCAGCGCCTCGAGATGATGTCGGGCGGACGGATGAAGATCAACGTCTTCGCCGCGGGCGAGCTGGTGCCGGCGCTACGCTGCATGGATGCGGTGATGGATGGCACCGCAGAGATGGGCCATGACGCGTCGTTCTACCATGTGGGCAAGCACCCGGCGCTGGCGATCTTCTTCGCCGTGCCCTTCGGCATGGTCGCCGACGAGCAGGCCGCGTGGCTGCTGCATGCCGGCGGGCAGGACCTGTGGGACGAGCTGTCGGACCGCTTCGGCATCATCTCGCTGCCCTGCGGTCAGACCGCGGCCCAGACCTTCGGCTGGTTCCGCAACCCGCTGGAGGGGCCCGAGAGCTTCCGCGGTCTGCGCATCCGCATGCCGGGCTTGGGCGGCGAGATGGTGCAGAAGCTCGGCGCCACCGCGGTGCTCCTGGCGGGGGGCGAGATCTTCTCGGCGCTTCAGTCGGGCGCGGTGGACGCGGCCGAGTTCATCGGGCCGGTGAACGACCTGCCCATGGGCTTCCACCAGGTCGCGCGCTACTCCTACGGGCCCGGCGTGCACGAGCCGGGCGGTGCGATCCAGCTGATGATCGACAAGTCGAAGTTCCTCGACCTGCCCACCGACCTGCAGGAGATCATCCGCGCCGCCTGCCACGCCGGCCACGAGGACATGAAGGTCGAGTACGACCTCCACTCGGGCAAGACGATGGAAGTGCTGCGGCTGGAGCACGGCGTGCGCTTCCGCCGGCTGGATCGCGACACGCTGCAGGCGCTGGGCCAGGCTGCGGGCGAGGTCATCGAGGAATCCTACGACACCGGGGACGAGCTGACCCGTCGGATCTGGGACAGCTACCTGGCCAGCCGCGAGAACACCAAGCGCTGGCTGCGGTTCAACGAGCAGGCGTTCCTGAACGCACGCGTGCTCGACTTCCCCTTCCCGACAGCGTCCTGACCCGGGCGAGAAGGTCGGACGACCGGCCCCCGGGCCGGTCGTTTGCGGTGTGGCGGGCCTCACCGAAATGTCCTTTGCCGGGCGGGTCGGGACGCAGTAGCTCCGGCTCCGGTCGCTCCGGGGGCGGCGGAGCCTGTGGGGGCGCGGGATGCAGCGCAGTATTGCCGGACAATGGGCGCTGGGGGTGGCGGGGCTGGCGCTGCTGTCGGTCACGCTGGGGGGGCTTGGCATCGCGCTGTTGCTGGAGGCGCAGCACCGGCTGGAGCGCAGCCGCATCGCCGGCGCGATTCACGCCACGCTGATCGAGGTCGCGCATGACAAGACGCGGCTGCGGGTCTGGGCCTATCGGCGGCTGGCCGGGGCGGGGTCTGATGCTGCGGGGCCGGTGGCCCGGGAGGCGTCGCAGGAGGTCCCGGCCGCGCGGGTTGCCACCGCGCCGGAGCGTGCGCGGCTGCTGGGGCGGATGGCCGAGGGGTTGGCACAGATTGCGGCGCTCGACGCCGAGGCGCGCGCGCTTGACCGCGGCGCAGGGAGAGCGCTGGCCGCGGCCGACACC
>SKMM01000008.1 GCA_007121055.1 Paracoccaceae bacterium
CGCGGCGACCTCGGCCGCGGGCCGATCGCTCATCAGCCCCGCGATGGGCAGCGGCACCAGCGCGCGCTCCTCTCCCTCGGCCCACAGCGTCACGCCGCCGCCCACCGTGCCCAGCCGGTTGGCGGCGGCCGCCATCATCTCCGGGCAGGTCCCCGCCACGATCATGTGGTGGCTGTCATGCGCCACGGTGGACGCCAGCGCCATCCGCCCCCGCCAGCCGAAGCCCGAGACGAACCCATTGGTCACTCCGCCCGTGCCCCGGTGCCGCTCCACCAGCGCCAGCCGCGCGATGTCGCGGTCGGGGTCGGGCTGCACGGTGCCGCCCTCCACCGCCAACTCGGCGGTCAGCGCGCGGGTGGGGGCCTGATTCTCCACCACACCGATGACCCGCGCCGTCACCCGCGCCGCCCCCTCGGGCGCGGCCAGCGCGAAGTCCGCCGCCGTCAGGTCGCGGCCCAGCCGGACGGTGGCGCGCACATCCGCCGGCCAGTCCAGATGGGGACACTCCGCCATCAGCCGCCCGTCCGCCGCCACCAGCCGCCCCCGCGCCCAGACCCGACGGACCTCCAGCTCCGCCAGAGCCCCGGTCAGGATCATGTCCGCCCGCCGCCCCGGCGCGATCGAGCCCAGCTCCCGCTCCATCCCGAAATGCGCAGCAGTATTGATCGTCGCCATCTGCAGCGCCACCAGCGGATCGGCCCCGCAGGCGATGGCGTGGCGCAGCACCCGGTTCATGTGGCCCTCGTTCACCAGCGTGCCGGAATGGCAATCATCGGTGCACAGGATCATGTTGCGCGGGTCGAGCCCCCGCTCTGTCACCGCCGTGATCTGCGCGGCCACGTCGTACCAGGCGCTGCCCAGCCGGATCATCGCCCGCATGCCCTGGCGCATCCGCGCCACCGCATCCTCCTCCCGCGTGCCCTCATGGTCGTCCGCCGGCCCGCCCGCGGCATAGGCGTGGAACGCGGGCCCCAGATCGGGCGCCGCGTAATGCCCCCCGATCACCTTGCCCGCCGCCGCCGTCGCCGCCATCTCGGCCAGCATCTGGGGGTCCCCCGCCACCACACCGGGGAAATTCATCATCTCGCCCAGCCCCACGATCCCGGGCCAACCCATGGCCTCGGCCACATCGTCGGGCCCGATGGGCGCCCCCGTGGTCTCCAGCCCCGGCGCCGAGGGCGCGCAGGAGGGCATCTGCACGAAGATGTTGACGGGCTGCATCAGCGCCTCGTCATGCATCAGCCGCACCCCGCGCAGCCCCAGCACATTGGCGATCTCGTGTGGGTCCACGAACATCGTCGTGGTGCCGTGGGGGATCACGGCCGCGGCGAACTCGGCGGGCGTCAGCATGCCCGATTCGATGTGCATGTGCCCATCGCACAGGCCGGGGATCAGCGCCTCGCCGCAGGCCTCCACCACCTCGGTGCCGGGGCCGATGCAATGCCCCGCATCCGGCCCGACATAGGCGAACCGCCCCGCCGCCGCCGCCACCTCCCAGTCCAGCCACTCGCGCGTGTGGACATTGGCCACCCGCGCGCCGCGGATCACCAGATCGGCGGCCTCGCGCCCCGCCGCAACGGCGATCAGCCGGGCGGCGACATCGGCCCAGGAGGGGAACGGTTGCACCATGCCCCACGATGTCCCGCCCCGCCCCGCCCCGCAAGGGGGGCCGATCCATGCGCATCCCGTTTGACACCGGCGCGACCGCGCGCCACAGATAGGTCAGAAACTCTGACGCAAAGCTACCGCCATGCCCGCCGACCTGCTCGCCTCGCTCCTCCTCCTCGCCTTCGCCGGCTCCTGGACGCCCGGCCCCAACACCGCCATGGTCGCGGCCTCGGGCGCCAATTTCGGCCTGCGCCGCACGGTGCCGCATGTGCTGGGCATCGCGGTCGGCTTTCCGGTGATGGCGCTGGTGGTGGGCCTCGCGCTGGGCGAGGTCTTCGCCGCGTCCGAGACCCTCCGCACCGCCCTGCGCTGGGGCGGCGCGGCGGTCCTGCTGTGGCTCGCCTGGCAGATCGGCCGGGCTGGGGGTCTGGGCCGCCGCGACGCCCCCCGCCCCTTCGGCTTCCTGGAGGCCGCGGCCTTCCAGTGGGTCAACCCCAAGGCCTGGGTGCTGGCGGTGGCCGTCTCCACCCAGTTCATCCACCCCGACCGCCCGCTCCTGACCGCCGCCATCGTGGCCGCCGCCTTCGCCGCCGCCGGCCTGTCCTCTTCCTTCGCTTGGGCCGGGCTCGGCCAGGCGCTGCGCGTCTGGCTGTCGGTGCCGGCCCGCCTGCGCGCCTTCAACGCCACCATGGGCGCCCTCATCGCGCTGAGCGTGATCGCGCTCCTGTGGCAGGGCGCCTGAGCCCCCGCGGTTTCCCTCCTCCGCCGCCCGGGCTATATCGTCGCGCGCCCCCCGCCCGAAAGGCCCCCCGGTGCTGCGTTTTTTCGAAAACCTCGTCGACCCCTACACGCCCTGGCGCGAGACCGACGACGCCCCGCGCCGGCTCTGGCCGTTCCTGCGCCAGTACATGGGCCCGTTCCGCGGGGTGTTCTGGCTAGCGGGCCTGATGTCGGTCGTGGTGGCCGCGGTCGAGGTCGGGCTGATCTGGTACATGGGCCGGGTCGTGGACCTCCTATCCGCCTCGGACCGCAACACCTTCTGGGCCGACCACGGGCTGGAGCTTGGCCTGGCGGCAGCGTTCCTGCTGCTGCTGCGCCCCGCCATCCAGGCGCTCAGCGTCGCGGTCCTGAACAACGCCATCCTGCCCAATTTCGGCACGCTGATCCGCTGGCGCGCCCATTCCCGCGTGCTGCGCCAGTCGGTCGGCTGGTTCGAGAACGACTTCGCCGGGCGCATCGCCAACCGCATCATGCAGACGCCCCCGGCCGCGGGCGAGTCGGTGTTCCAGGTCTTCGACGCGCTCAGCTTCGCGCTCGCCTATGTCGTCGGCGCCGCCCTGCTGCTCGCCGGCGCCGACCCGCGCCTCGTGCTGCCGCTCCTGATCTGGTTCGCGCTCTACGGGCTCCTGGTGCGCTGGACCATCCGGCGCGTGGGCCCCGCCTCCAAGGCCGCCGCCGACGCCCGCAGCGCGGTGACCGGCCGCGTCGTCGACAGCTATTCCAACATCCACGCGGTCAAACTCTTCGCTCACCACGACCGCGAACTGGACTACGCCCGCGAAGCCATCGAGCACTCGCGCCAGACCTTCCAGACCGAGATGCGCATCTTCACCAAGATGGACATCGGCCTGACGCTGCTGAACGGGTTCCTGATCGTGGGGGTGGTCGGCTGGGCCGTGGCGCTGTGGGCGGGTGGCACCGCCAGCCTCGGCGCGGTCGCCGCCGCCACGGCGCTGACCCTGCGGCTCAACGCCATGACCGGCTGGATCATGTGGGCGGTCAGTTCCTTCTTCCGCAACCTCGGCGTGGTGGCCGAGGGGATGGAGACCATCGCCCAGCCCATCACACTCACCGACGCGCCCGCCGCCCCGGCCCTGCACTTCCGCGACGGCCGCATCGCGTTTCACAACGTCACCCACCATTACGGCCGCGGCCAGGGCGGGTTGCAGGACGTCTCCCTCACCATCGCCCCGGGCGAGAAGGTCGGCCTCGTCGGCCGCTCCGGCGCCGGCAAGTCCACCCTCGTCAAGCTGCTCCTGCGCTTCCACGACCCCGAATCGGGGCGCATCGAGATCGACGGCCAGGACATCCGCTCTGTGGCGCAGGAAAGCCTGCGCCGCCACATCGGCATGGTCCAGCAGGAGACCGCGCTCCTGCACCGCTCCGTGCGCGAGAACATCCTCTACGGCCGCCCCGACGCCACCGAAGCCGAGATGATTGCCGCCGCCCGCCGGGCCGAGGCGCATGACTTCATCCGCATCCTCTCCGACGCGCAAGGAAGGCAGGGCTACGACGCCCGCGTCGGCGAACGCGGCGTGAAACTGTCGGGGGGGCAGCGCCAGCGCATCGCCATTGCCCGCGCCATCCTCAAGGACGCCCCGATCCTGGTGCTGGACGAGGCCACCTCGGCGCTGGACAGCGAAGTCGAGGCCGCCATCCAGGACACCCTCTACGGCGTCATGGAGGGCAAGACCGTCATCGCCATCGCCCACCGCCTCTCGACGCTGGCGCGCATGGACCGCATCCTCGTCCTCGACGACGGCCGCATCGTCGAGGAAGGCGCCCACGCCGACCTCCTCACCCGCCCCGGCCTCTACGCCCGCTTCTGGGCCCGCCAGTCCGGCGGCTTCATCGGCACCGACCCGCTGGAGGCCGCCGAATGACCCGAACCCCATCACCCGGAGCCACATGACCCAGACCGCCCACACAGCTCCCCGCCCGTCGCCCCGCATTGCCCGGCTCATCGACGCGTTCCGCCCGGCCGACGGGCCGCCGCCGCGCACGCTCTGTGCCTTCGTGCGCTGGGCGCTGGGGGGGGCGTGGCCGGTGCTGACGGGGGCGGCGCTGATCTCGGCGGTGGCCGGCACGCTGGAGGTGATCTCGGCGCTGGTGCTGGGCTGGGTGATCGACGCGGCCATCGCCTCCGGCCCCGGCGGCGTATTCGTGGAAAACTGGGGGCTCCTCCTCGCCGCCGTGGTGTTCTTCGTGGTGCTGCGGCCGCTGGCCTTCGGCGCCTCCTCGGCCGCGAACTCCGTCGTCGTCGCTCCCAATGTGGCGCCGCTGGTGCACAGCCGCCTCAACCGCTGGACGCTCGGGCAGGACGTCACCTTCTTCGACAATGACTTCGCAGGCCGCATCGCGCAGAAACAGACCCAGACCGCCACCGCGCTGACCGAGGTCACCTCCGAGACCATCAACACCATCGCCTTCGCGCTCGCCTCCATCATCGGATCGGTGGTGCTGCTGTTGGCGATCTCGGGCTGGATGAGCGTCGCGCTCCTCGTCTGGCTCGCCGTCTACATCTGGCTGATCCGCGCCTTCCTGCCCCGGGTCCGCGCCCGCGCCGGCGCCCGCGCCGGAGCCCGCGCCATGGTCTCGGGCCAGATCGTGGACGCCATCACCAACATCAAGACGGTGAAACTGTTCGCTACCGCAGCCCACGAGGACCGCGCGGCGCTGGGCGCGATGGAGGTGTTCCGCGAGCGCGCCATCGATTTCGGCGTGGTCTCGGCCTGGTTCCGCCTTGCGCTGATGACACTGGCGGGCGTCCTGCCGGTCCTGCTCATCGGCGGCGCGCTCTGGCTCTGGACTCTGGGCGCCGCCACCCCCGGCGACATCGCCGCCGCCGGCGCCATCTCCATCCGGATCGCGCAGATGACCGGCTGGGTCAGCTTCACGTTGATGATGATCTACGCCAATCTGGGCGAGGTCGAGGACGGCATGCGGACCCTCACGCCGCCGCATGGCCTGACCGATGCGCCGGACGCCAAGCCCCTGCCACCCATCCGCGGCGAGATCCGCTTCGACCATGTCGATTTCGCCTATGGTCGGCGCGCGGGCGGCGTCGATGGCATCGACCTGACCATCGCCGCGGGCGAGAAGATCGGCATCGTCGGCGCCTCGGGGGCCGGCAAATCCACCCTCGTGGCGCTGCTCCTGCGCCTCTACGACCCCGAAAAGGGCCGCGTCCTGATCGACGGCCACGATTTGCGCGGCCTCACACAGGAATCCTTGCGCCGCCAGATCGGCATGGTCACGCAGGAAACCGCCATGTTCAACCGCTCGGCGCTGGACAACATCCGCTACGGCCGCCCCGAGGCGACCCAGGCCGAGGTCGAGGCCGCCGCCCGCGCCGCCGAGGCCCATGACTTCATCCTCGCCCTGCGCGACTTCGCCGGCCGCACCGGCTACGACGCGCATCTGGGCGAACGCGGCGTCCGCCTCTCGGGCGGCCAGCGCCAGCGCATCGCGCTCGCCCGCGCTTTCCTCAAGGACGCGCCCATCCTGGTGCTGGACGAGGCCACCTCCGCCCTCGATTCGGAGGTCGAGGCCCAGGTCCAGGAGGCGCTCCACCGCCTCATGGGCGGCAAGACCGTGCTCGCGATCGCCCACCGCCTGTCCACCATCGCCGAGATGGACCGGATCGTCGTCCTCGACGCCGGCCACATCCGCGAACAGGGCAGCCACGCCGACCTCCTGGCCCAGGGCGGCCTCTACGCCCAATACTGGGAACGCCAGTCCGGCGGCTTCATCGGCACCGAGGACCCCATCCGCGCCGCCCAATAGACAGGCCGCGCGGGACCGCAGGGCGGCGCGCCCGGCCGGCCGGACCCGGCAGGCTGCCGAAAAAGGGGCGCCGGCAGCACCCGGCGGAAAAATGGTCCCGATCCTGCATCGGGCCCAAGCACCGAGGGTCGCGCCCGACCCTGGGAGGGCGCCTCGACACCCCGGGGCTGATGCGCTTTATGCCCACCAAGCCCCTCCAACGGCTGCGCCCCTTGGAACGGTGCAATGCGCCCTCCCGTGGGGAGGGTCGGGCGCGGCCCGGGCTGGTCGCCCGGGCCAACGCGTGTGGGGGCGTGGCGCGGAACCGTCTTCCAATCTCTCACCCGAAAGGGAATGGACCTCGGATTTTCGGCGGCCTGCCAAGACACGGCAAGCCAGCCCGCGCATGGCCCTGTGACAGGCCCGGCCCAGCGCCGGTAGTGTGCCCGGCGACGGCAGAGCCGCGCGGGGCAACCCCGTCACCTTCGCCCGCGACGCCCGCATCCTCGCCGACGCGGGCTTCGTGATCGACTGGATACAGCCGGTGGACCAGTTCCGCTGGTCGCGCCATGTGGAACTTGCGGCCCGCCTCTCGCGCCCGCATACGGGGCGCGGCCGAGGCCACCCCCTTCCCGACCCGAGGATGCCATGAGCCTGCGCGACAGAACCGCCGCCTTTCTCGAAACCCGCATGGTCCGCCACGGGATCACTGCGGTCATCCTGTTCAACGCGCTGGTGCTGGGGATGGAGACCTCGGACACGCTGATGGCGCTCGCGGGCCCCGCCATCGCGCTCGCGGACCGCCTCTGCCTGTCGATCTTCGTCATCGAAATCGCGCTCAAGCTCTTCGCCCAGCGGCTCGCGTTCTGGCGCTCGGGCTGGAACCTCTTCGACTTCGTCATCGTCGGGATCGCGCTGATCCCCGGCTCGGGGGCCTTCGCGGTGCTGCGCGCGCTGCGCATCCTGCGGCTTCTGCGCGTGGTGTCCGTCACCCCCAGCCTGCGCCGGGTGGTCGAGGGTTTCCTCAAGGCCCTGCCCGGCATGGGCTCGGTGTTCCTCCTGATGTCGATGATCTTCTACATCGGCGCGGTGATGGCCACGCAGCTCTTCGGCGACAGCTTTCCGGAATGGTTCGGCACGCTCGGGGCCTCGGCCTATTCGCTGTTCCAGGTCATGACGCTGGAGAGCTGGTCCATGGGCATCGTGCGGCCCGTGATGGAGGTCTACCCCTACGCGTGGGCCTTCTTCGTGCCCTTCATCATGATGACCACCTTCGCGGTGGTGAACCTGCTCGTCGGCCTCATCGTGAACTCCATGCAGGACGCCCACCACGAGGAAGACGTCGTCAAGACCGACGCCTACCGCGACGAGGTCCTCAAGCGGCTGGAGACCATCGAGGCCCGGCTCAGCGAGCGCCAGCGCTGATCCCCGCACGACTGGGGCACGCCGCCCACGGCCAGCCCTGCGCCAGCCCGGCGCCAGCCCGGCGCCCGGGCCTCACTCGTCGAACAGCCCGCCCTGCGCGGGGTCCGGGGCCTCGGGGTCCTCGCCC
>SKMM01000250.1 GCA_007121055.1 Paracoccaceae bacterium
AGGCCAACGGGGCGCGGGCGTCATTCCCGAACCCACCGAGCCGCCAGCGCCGACGCCCCCGCCGACACCGGAGCTGGACCGTGACGTCGGGCGCCCGGGCGCTTCCGGCGCGGGCGCGCCGCCTGCGCCGAGGCCGGTCGGACAGGAGGGGGACGGCACCAACCAGGTGGAGCCCGCGCCCGCGCCGCAGGAGGCTCCGGCAAGGACAGGGTTCCTCGGCCGACTTCTGGGACGGGGCGAGGCGGAGGTGCCGCGCCGGGTACTGGACGACGACATGCTGGAGGCGCTGGAGGATGTCCTGGTGCAGGCCGACATGGGGGTGGAGACGGCGCTGAAGGTTTCGGCCGCACTGGCCGAGGGTCATTACGGCCGCCGGCTGTCCACCGTGGAGGTCAAGACCCTGCTCGCGCAGGAGATCGCGGCGATCCTGGAGCCGGTGGCCCGGCCGCTGCCGATCTATCCGCAGACGCCGCAGGTGGTGCTGGTGGTGGGGGTGAACGGGTCGGGCAAGACCACGACCATCGGCAAGCTGGCCAGCCAGTTCCGCGCGGCCGGCAAGACGGTGGTGATCGCGGCAGGCGACACCTTCCGCGCGGCGGCGGTGGAGCAGTTGCAGATCTGGGGCGAGCGCGCGGGCGTGCCGGTGCTGACGGCGCCCGAGGGTTCGGACCCCGCCTCGCTTGCCTTTGACGCGCTGGGGCGGGCGCAGGCGGAGGGCGCTGACCTTCTCATGATCGATACGGCAGGGCGGCTGCAGAACCGCGCCGACCTGATGGAGGAGCTGGCCAAGATCGTGCGGGTGCTGCGCAAGAAGGACCCGTCCGCGCCGCACAACACGCTGCTGGTGCTGGACGCCACCACCGGCCAGAACGCGCTGAGCCAGGTGGATATCTTCCGCAAGATCGCCGATGTCTCGGGGCTGGTGATGACCAAGCTCGACGGCACGGCGCGGGGCGGCGTGCTGGTGGCGCTGGCCGACCGGTTCGGGCTGCCGATCCATGCCATCGGGGTGGGCGAGCAGATCGACGACCTTGCGCCCTTCGACCCCGAGGATTTCGCGCGGGCGCTGGTGGGGCTCGAGGAATGAGGCACGGGGAGGCGGGACGCTGAGCGGGGTCGACCCCGGCGCATGGATCGTGGCCATTGCCGGCACGCCCGAGGGGGCGCGGCTGGCGACCGGGCTGGCGCTGATGTCGGCGGTGTCGCATGCGCTGTTCGGGGCGCTGCAGAAGGGCAGGCACGACCCCTGGACCAGCCGCGGGGCGATCGACGCGGGCATCTTCGTGCTGGCGCTGCCGGTCGCGCTATTCCTCGTGCCCTGGCCGCAGGGCTGGGAGTGGGCGCTGCTGGCGGGCGCGGTGGCGGTGCATCTGGCCTACAAGCTGACCATGGCGCTGGCCTATGCAAGGGCGGCCTATACGGTGGTCTATCCGGTGGTGCGGGGCACGGGGCCGCTGGTGACGGTGGCCTTCGCCATGCTGATCTTCGCCGAGAGCTATGCGGCGCTGCAATGGGCGGGCGTGCTGCTCTTGTCAGGGGGGATCCTGGCACTGGCGCTGGTGAACCTGAACGGCGTGCTGGGCATGGACCGCACGGCACTGCTGGCGGGGATTGGCTGGGCGCTGGCAGGCGGGCTGCTGGTCGCAGCGTACACGGTCTATGACGCCTGGGCGATCCGCAACACGGCCGATCCGTTCACCTTCCTCGCGTGGTTCTTCGTGCTGACCTCCATCGACTTTCCGGTGATGATGGCGCGCAGGCTCGCGCGGGCCGTGGCCGAGCCGGGCGGCCGGGCGCTCATCCTCCGGGGCCTGATGGGGGGCCTTCTGGCCTTCGTCAGCTTCGGAGGCGTGATGCTGGCCACGCGCGTGGGCCCTGTGGGCCAGGCCGCGGTGCTGCGCGAGACCTCCACGGTCTTCGCCGCCCTGATCGGCTGGCTGATCCTGCGCGAGACGGTGGGCTGGCGCCGCGGCGCGCTGATGGCGGTGATCGCCGCGGGGGCGGTTCTGGTGCAGGTGGGGGGCTGAGGGCGCGGCCCGGACCCGCGAGGCGTTCGGGCAGCGGCCACGTCCAACTCCGCCGGCCTCGGGCGCTCCGGGACTGTCGCCCAGACGATGCCACCCACGGCCTAGGCATCAACGGGGGTCTTGAGCCACAGCACCCGGTCCGCGGGGCAGATGCAGGGGGAGGCGCGGCCCCGAGGGCCGCGGCCGTTCAGCCGACGAAGGCCTTTTCGACGACGTATTCGGCGGGCTCGCTGTTGGCGCCCTCGCGCAGGCCCCAGCCTTCGAGGATCGCCTTCATGTCGGTGTTGAAGTCGAGAGAGCCGCAGACCATGCCGCGGTCGGCCTCGGGATTGATCGGAGGGATGCCGAGGTCGGAGAACACGCGTCCCGAGAGCAGGTTGTCGGTGATGCGGCCGGTGCGCACGCCGGGAAGACTGGGTGTTTCCTGGGTGGTGGTGGGGTAGTAGCGCAGCTTGTGGGCGTATTCGCCGCACAGCGGATCGTCGGGCAGGCTCTCGACCAGTTCGCGGCCGTAGGCCAGCTCGGCCTCCTGGCGGCAGGTGTGCATCAGGATGACCTCGTCGTAGCGCTCGTAGGTGTCGGGGTCGCGCATGAGGCTGGCGTAGGGGGCGATGCCGGTGCCGGTGGCGAAGAACCACAGACGGCGGCCGGGCAGCAGCGCGTCGAGCACCAGCGTGCCCACGGGTTTGGGCTTGAGGATCAGCGGATCGCCCGGCCGGATGTGCTGCAGGATCGAGGTCAGCGGGCCGTCCTGCACCTTGATGGAGTAGAACTCCAGCTCCTCGTCCCAGGACGGCGAGGCGATGGAGTAGGCGCGCAGGATGGGCCGCCCGTCGGGGCCCGCGAGGCCGATCATCACGAACTCGCCCGACCGAAACCGCAGCGAGCGCGGGCGCGTGGTACGGAACGAAAACAGCCGGTCGGTCCAGTGCTTGACCGAGGTCACCGTCTCGCACGGCAGATTGCGCGCGGCGGCGACGGCGGCGGTGTCGGTCAGCGGCTGCGGGGCGTTCATGAGGGCGCTCGCTTGGTTCATTCAGCTTTCGGGGCCGGGCTGGCCCCCTCCTTTGTGACCTCGGGTTGGGGGAAGGGCAAGGGGACGGGACCTAAAGCCTCAGCGGCATGCGCGAGCCGTAGCTGCCATGGCGCCAGTTGCCACGGAACCGCCAATGCTCCTCGGGCTGGCGCAGGGCATGGTCGGCCGAGATCTCGACCTCGTCGAAGCCCGCGCGGCGCGCGAGCGTATACTGGTCGGCCAGCACATGGCCATGGGCGCGCAGCCGGCCGGTATAGCCGAGGGCGCGCAGCCGCTGCGCGAGGGCAAAGCCCGCGGTATCGGCGAAATGGTGCAGGTGGACACGGATCAGCGCAATGGCGGCGAAGAAGGGCCCCAGCGCCTCGGCCGGCGTGTCGGCATCGGCGTCCACGCCGAGGCCCACCGCCCAGGGCACGCGGCCCAGATCGGCCGCGGCGACAAAGCCGCCGCGCCAGTCGTCGGGGTGGAAGCCCGTGTCGGTGACGAGAACGGTCATGGCTCACCTCGCGGTCCTGTCCCGCCGGCCCAGAGGGGGGCAGGATGGTTGCATGGACCGACCCAACCCCATTGGCGCGGCTGGCTCCATGACACGGATCAAATCGCGCAGCCCCGGGCTTGATCGCGCCGGCGGGATGCCACACCTACGGGGCTGGCAAGCTCCAACCCTCCGGATCGCAAGGCCCCCCATGCCCGAGCCCGACACCACGCCGCCCCGCCTCGACTCGCTGGATCGCCGCATCCTGATCGAATTGCAGCGCGATTCGAGCCAGTCTCTGGAGGAGATCGCGCGCAGCGTCGGCTCGTCCAAGACGCCGGTGTGGAATCGCATCCGCCGGATGCGCAGCGCCGGCGTGATCCGGGGGCAGACGGCGATCCTGGACCCCGGTGCGCTGGGGTTCGACGCGTGCTTCTTCGTGCTGGTGCGCACCTCGGAACACGAGCCGGACTGGCAGCGGCGGTTCCTCGCGGCCGTGCAGTCGCGGCCCGAAGTGCTCGAGGCGCACCGGCTGGCGGGCGAGATCGACTATATCCTGAAGGTCCGGGTGCCCAATGCGCGGGCCTATGACGCGTTCTACCAGGCGCTGATCGCCGAGGTGAAGGTGCACAACGTCACCGCGCTGCTGTCGATGGAGGAGATCAAGTCCACCACCGCGCTGCCGCTCTGAGCGCGCTGGCCCCCGGGGGCGAACCGCGCTAGGGAGGCGCGTTGTCAGCCAAAGGCCCCGCCATGACCACCCGCGCCGGATTTGCAGCCCTGATCGGAGAGCCGAACTCCGGCAAATCCACGCTTCTCAACCGCATGGTGGGGGCCAAGGTCTCCATCGTAACGCACAAGGTGCAGACCACGCGGACGCGCATCCGCGGCGTGGCCATCGAGGGCGACGCGCAGATCGTCTTTGTCGACACGCCAGGGCTGTTCCGGCCACGGCGCCGGCTGGACCGGGCCATGGTGGCGGCGGCCTGGGGCGGGGCGGCGGACGCCGATGTGGTGGTGCTGATGGTGGAGGCGCATCGCGGCCTGACAGAGGGGGTGCGGGCGATCCTGGAGGCGCTGGCGGAGAAGGTCTCGGCCCGCCAGACGGTGGCGCTGGCGATCAACAAGATCGACCGGGTGAAGGCCGAGGCGCTGCTGGCGCTGACCGAGGAGCTGAACGCGGCCTATCCGTTTGCCGCAACCTTCATGATCTCGGCCGAGCGCGGGCATGGGGTAGAGGATCTGCGCCGCTGGCTGGCCGAGCGCATGCCGGAGGGGCCGTGGCTCTACCCCGAGGACCAGATCGCCGACCTGCCCCTGCGCATGATCGCGGCCGAGATGACGCGCGAGAAGCTGACGCTGCGGCTGCATCAGGAACTGCCCTATGAGCTGACGGTGGAGACCGAGGGCTGGGAGGAGCGCAAGGACGGCTCGGTGCGTATCGACCAGGTGGTCTATGTCGCCCGCGACGGCCACAAGGGCATCGTGCTGGGCAACCGCGGCGAGACGATCAAGGCCATCGGCCAGGCCGCCCGGGCCGAGATCGCGGCCTTTCTGGACCGCACCGTGCACCTGTTCGTCACCGTAAAGGTCCGGCCCCGCTGGCAGGAGGAGGCCGAGCGCTATGGCGAGATGGGCCTCGATTTCCGCGACGGCAACTGATGTCGCCGGCGGCGTGCTGAGATGGCCTCGCCCCGCCTGACCTCGGAGTTCTGGGTGCAGGCCTACCTGACCCGGCTGCGGCAGGAGGGCGTCGCGGCCTATGTCATGGCACGGGGCGACGTCACGGCGGGGGCGGTGCTGGTGAAGCTTGCGACGCTGGACGGAAGGGCGCAGGCGTTCCAGCGCAGCCTCGATCCGGCCACGGGGGGGCGGGTCTGGACGCAGCTCGCCGAGGGGGTGGAGGCGGAGGTGGATGCGATGCTGACCCGCCAGCGCGCCCGAGACCCGGATCTGTGGATCATCGAGCTGGAGGACCGCGACGGGCGCACCCTGCTGGACACGCCGGGCCTGTCTGACTGAAGCTGGCGCGGGTTGGGGGCGGAGGGACGCACCGCGGAGCGGGCACCCTCAGGCCTCGGGCCGTCACCGCCTTGAACGGGCCCCCTCAGCGGCGCTCGAAGGTCAGCGCGCGTGGGCGACCTCAGTCTTCGGGGTCGCCCCGAGGCGCGCCCAGGCCAAGCCGCAGGCCCACCCAGAACACCACCGCCAGCCCCGCGCAGACCGTGAGCGCGTTGACCACATCCGCGCGCATCCACTCGGCCGGACCCAGCCGCAGCCACAACATCACCCCGGTGATCAGCGATGCCAGCGCCAGCGCCAGGAACACATAGAGCCGGATCGCCACCTCCATGGTCGCCAGCACCACCGCCGACGCCATCCAGATCCACCACGTCTCACCCACCATCGCTCGGCCACCCCCCCTTTGCACTGTGCCCGGACCGTTTCCACACAGGGTTGCCCGGCACCGCGGCGGGCGCAAGGGGGCAATGGCCACCCGCGTGCACATGGCCGCGACCCTGCCCCGGCAAAGGCCCGCCGGAGCAGGCCTGAGGTGACACGGATGTGTTGGCGTCGGGGATGAAAAACCTGTACTCTGCGCACAAACAGAACCGCAGAAGATGCGGCTATCCCCTCGGGACGAGCAGACCATGGAAACAACGCCCCTGGGCTCCGGAGCGGAGCTCGACCTGTCGCTCCTCGGCCTTTTCCTGAAGGCCGATATCGTCGTGCAATTCGTGATGATCCTTCTGATCGCGGCCTCCTTCTGGGCCTGGGCGGTGATCATACAGAAGAGCATCAACAACCGCCGGGCGCGCGCCCAGGCGGCCGAGTTCGACCACGCCTTCTGGTCGGGCGAACCGCTCGACGACCTGTTCGAGCGGATGGGCCCCGAGCCCCCCACCCCGCCCGCACGGGTCTTCGCCGCCGGCATGGCCGAGTGGCGGCGCAGCCACCGCAACGACGGCGGGCTGATCCCGGGGGCGCAATCGCGCATCGACCGCTCCATGGACGTGGCCATCGCGCGCGAGGCGCAGGTGCACAATTCGGGGCTGACGTTTCTTGCGTCCGTGGGCTCGGCCTCGCCCTTCATCGGGCTGTTCGGCACGGTCTGGGGGATCATGCGGGCCTTCACCGACATCGCGCAGGCGCAGAACACCAACCTCGCCGTGGTCGCGCCAGGCATCGCCGAGGCGCTTCTGGCCACCGGGCTGGGCCTTTTCGCCGCAATTCCCGCGGTGATCTTCTACAACAAGCTGTCAAACGAGACCGACGAGATCGTGGCGGGCTACGAGGCCTTCGCCGATGAGTTCTCCACCATCCTGTCGCGGCAGTTGGGGGACTGAGATGGGCGCATCCGTCCAGGACCGCGGCAGGCGGCAGGGCAAGCGGCGGCGCAACCGCCCCATGGCCGAGATCAACGTCACGCCCTTCGTGGACGTGGTGATGGTGCTCTTGATCATCTTCATGGTGGCTGCCCCGATGCTGGCGGTGGGGGTGCCGGTGGAGTTGCCGCGCACCGCGGCAGGCGCCCTGCCGGCGGAGGCGGAGGAGCCGCTCACGGTGACGCTGACGGCCGACGGTCGGCTGATGATCCAGACAACCGAGACCGCGCCCGCCGACCTGTTGCCGCAACTGCGCGCCGTGGCGGCCGAGCGGACCAGCCGCAAGGTGTTCCTGCGCGCCGACGGCGCCATCCCCTATGAACGGGTGGTGCAGGTGATGGGCGCGCTCAACGCGGGCGGGTTCTCGGACATCGGGCTGGTGACCGACACCGACGGGCCGTCCTTCGGCGGCTGAGCCGGCGGCGCCGCGCCAGGGGGTGGGCCGCGTGGGGACGAACATTGCGCCGGGCAGCAGGGCGGGCCGGACAGCCTGGCGGGCTGCGGGTCGGCCGGGGTCGGGGCCGCAACGAAACGGAAAGATCGAAACGGGTCGATGGAAACGGGCACGAAGATATCGGCGGTGGCGCACGCGCTGCTCATCGGCGTGGTGGCGGTGGAGGGGCTGTTCAACCCTTCCAGCCGGCCGCGGCCGATGCCGGCCGTGGCCGAGGTGTCGCTGATCTCGGCCGCCGAGTTCGCCGCACTGTCCCCGCCGGCCGCCAGCGCGCCGAGGCCAAGCCCGACCCCGGCCGCGCGCC
>SKMM01000305.1 GCA_007121055.1 Paracoccaceae bacterium
CCTCCGCCGTGGCGGGCCGGACCTCGCCCACAAGGTCCGCGGGATCGGCGGGGTTGACGACAGGCTCCGGTTCCCCGCCGCCCGCCGGGCCGTCCGCGAGGATCGGAGCGGCGGCGAAGCGTGCGGTGCGGAACGGTGCCCGCGCGGCCTCGAAGGCGGCGCGGTCGACGGCGTCGGTCAGGTCCCATCCGCGGGCGTTGGCGCGGCCCGGGGCGAACAGGTCTGGCCCCCGCAGCAGCCGTGGCGCGGGTCCGTCGAGCGCGTCGAACGGACAGGCCGCCACGACCTCCGGAGGGGTGTCTTCGTCCACTATCTGGTTAACGAAGGATGAGTTCGCGCCGTTCTCCAGGAGCCGCCGGACCAGATAGGCCAGCAGGTCGCGGTGCGCCCCCACCGGCGCGTAGATCCGGCAGCGCGTCCCGTGTTCGGCCATCACCAGGTCGTGCAGCCGCTCGCCCATCCCGTGCAGCCGCTGGAATTCATAGTCGGTCGCGTCCACCCCCATTGCCGCCGCCATCTCCAGCACCGCAGCGACGGTATGGGCGTTGTGCGTGGCGAATTGCGGATAGATCCGCCCCCGCGCCGCCAGCAGCTTGCGCGCACAGGCGAGGTAGCTGACATCCGTCGCAGCCTTGCGGGTGAAGACCGGGAACCCGTCCACCCCCAGCACCTGCGCGCGCTTGATCTCGGTGTCCCAGTAGGCGCCCTTCACGAGCCGCACCATCAGCTTGCGGTCCAGATGCCGGGCCAGCCCTTCCAGCCAGTCGATGACGGCGCCCGCGCGGGGCCCGTAAGCCTGCACCACGACGCCGAAACCGTCCCAGCCGGCCAGTGCGTCGTCGGCCAGGACCTCGGCGATCACCTCGGTGGAGAGCGCCAGCCGGTCGGCCTCCTCCGCGTCGATGTTCAGCCCGATGCCGGCATCACGGGCCATGCGCGCGAGCCGCGCCACCTGCGGCACCAGTTCGGCCATCACCCGGTCGCGCTGCGCTTCCTCGTAGCGCGGGTGCAGCGCCGACAGCTTGATCGAGATCCCCGGGTTCGACCGGATGTCGTTGCCCCGCGCCGCCCGCCCGATGGCGCCGATGGCCCCCTCGTAGGAGGCCATGTAGCGTTCGGCATCGAGCGCGGTGCGCGCGGCCTCGCCCAGCATGTCGTAGGAGTGGGTGTAGCCCCGCGCCTCCAGCTTCGCCGCGCGCGCCATGGCGCGGTCGATGTCCTCGCCCAGCACGAATTGCGAGCCCAGTTCGCGCATCGCGCGCGCGACGGCCGAGCGGATCACCGGCTCGCCCAGCCGCTTGAGCGCGCCCCGCAGGTGCCCCGCCATGCCGGGCTGCGCGTCCTGCAGCACCCGGCCCGTCAGCATCAGCGCCCAGGTCGAGGCGTTGACCATGGACGACGCCGAGTGCCCCAGATGCTTGCCCCAGTCCGAGGGCGCGATCTTGTCCTCGATCAGCGCATCGATGGTGGGGGCGTCGGGTACCCGCAGCATGGCCTCGGCCAGGCACATCAGCGCGATGCCCTCCTCGGTCGACAGGCCGTATTCGGCGAGGAACGCCTCGGCCATGCCGGGCCGCCCGCCCGCGCGGATGCGGCGCACGAGCCCCGCGGCGGCTTTGGAAATCCGGTCGCGCATGGGCCCGTCCAGCGCCGCGCCCTTTACCAGATCCGCCAGAACCGCCTCCTCGTCGCGGGGCAGGGGGCCTGCGATGTCGGCCATGGCGCTGCGCAGCGACTCGGGGAGCGGGGCGGGCTCGGTGCGGTCGGTGGGGCGGGTCTGCGCCATGCTGGTCCTCCCTCGGGGATTGGGGTAGCGATCTGGATCAGTATAGGGCGGCGGTGCTTTCCATTCTTCCCGTTCTGCGACAGACTGCCGGAACTCCGCCCGAACTCGACCCATGCGGCAGGCAACATGGACATGGTGCCCCCCACGCTCGACCGGTTCGACCGCGCGATCCTGCGCGAACTTGCGGCCGATGGCCGGCTGACGGTGGTGGCGCTGGCCGCGCGCATCGGGCTGTCGAAATCCCCCACCCAGGCGCGGCTGCGCCGGCTGGAGGCGGCGGGGGTGATCCGCGGCTACCGCGCGGTCATCGACCCCGCGGCGCTGGGCGCCGCCCATGTGGTGTTCGTGGAGGTCAAGCTGGGCGACACCCGCGAGGCCGCGCTGGCGGCCTTTGCCGCGGCGGTGCGCGCGGTGCCCGAGATCGAGGAATGCCACCTGATCGCGGGCGGCTTCGACTATCTGCTCAAGCTGCGCACCCGCGACATCGCGCATTACCGCCAGGTGCTGGCCGAACGTCTGTCGAGCCTGCCGCATGTCACCTCGACCTCCACCCATGTGGCAATGGAGACGCTGAAGGAACGCGGGGACTGAGGCCTAGGGGCGCGGCATGTCCACATGCCCGGAGTAGATGCTGCTGCTCTGGTATTCCGCCACCGCGAACCGCACCAGCACCCCCAGCGCCGCGGCCAGCGGCACCGCCACGATGGCCCCCGACAGGCCGAACAGGAAGCCGAAGGCCATGACCGCGAAGATCACCCACAGCGGGTGGAGGTTGATCGAATTGCCCACCAGCCGCGGCACCAGGACCTGGCTTTCCAGCACCTGACCGAAGCTGAAGATCCCGATCACGAGGAAGATCACCAGCGGCGTCTCCCAGAACTGCCACATGGCCAGGCCGATCGCCAGCACGCCCCCGATGAAGGCACCGATGTAGGGGATGAACGAGATCGCGCCGACGATCACCCCCACCAGCACGCCATAGGGCAGCCCCGCCACCGTCAGCAGCACCGCGTAATAGACCGCAAGGATCGTGCACACCACCGCCACGCCGCGCACATAGCCCGCCAGCGCCCCGTCGATGTCGCGGGCAAGTCCCCGCACGGTGTGCAGGTTGGCCCGCGGCAGCAGGTCGTCGAGCTGCTGCAGAAGCCGCTGCCAGTCCATCAGCAGGTAGAAGGCCACCACCGGCATCACGATCCAGAACAGCACCGCGCGGAACACCCCGTTGAGCCCGGCCATGACCCCGCCGAACACCGACACGCTGGCATCGGTCACGGCGTCGCGAACCCGGGCGAGAAACTGCTCCAGCGCCTCCTCGGTCTCGGCCCGCCCCAGCCCCGAGATCTGCCAGGCGAGCGTGCGCTGGGCGTCGTCGTAGAGGTCGGGCAGGGCGCGGATCAGCGTCGTGGCCTCGGTGGCGAGGATCGGCAGGATCAGCACCAGCGTCCCGATGATCAGCGTCATCATCAGCGTCACGAGGCCCGCCGCCGCCAGCGCGCGGGGAACACCGCGCCGCTCCAGCCGGCTTACGACGGGGTTGAGGAAATAGCCGATCGCCGCGCCCACCGCGAAGGGGGTCAGCATCGGCCCCAGGAGCCACAGGAGTGCGGCCAGTGCCGCGAGGACCGCGATCCACCACAGCGTCCGCACCCGCCAGTGGGCTTGGGCGCGCCCGGCCGGTCCGGGCTGGGCCGGCGTGGCAGGGGCGGGCGGGTCGGTGACTGTGGCGGTGGGCTCCATGGGCGCGCAACGCGGAGCGCCGGCGGTCGGTTCCCGGCCTCTTCCGGCCGCGGTGACGCGTGCCGCGACACGGGCCTGCGCGCCGCGCCGGAAGGGAACCGAACCGCTCAAGGGGGCGTTGCACCCCCGTCTTCAAATGCAAGAAGGAGTTTTGCCATGAACTGGGACACCATCAAGGGGAAGTGGAAGCAGGCAACCGGCAGCGCCAAGTCCAAGTGGGGCGAGCTGACCGACGACGACCTGCAGCAGATCGACGGCGACCGCCAGCGGCTGGTGGGCAAGGTCCAGGAAAAGTACGGACTTGCCAAGGACGAGGCCGAAAAGCAGGTCGACGAGTGGGCCGAGAAGGTCTGATCCACGGCTGTGCGTCATGATGCGAGCACGGGCGGAGGGCCATGCGCCAGCCGCCCGTGCGCACAGCCCGCCGACTTGGCGGTGGGTGCAGGGGCGCGCGCGTGGGTTCGGGCACAGGATCGGGCCACAGCGACCGGGCCCGGAGCGTAAATGCAGTGATGGCGAGCGCTCGGGTTGCCATAAAGCTCCAAACTTTGGTCGACTGGTCGAACGACGTTCTGCAGACCTTCGGCAGGTGCTGCTGTGGCGCATGCCTACAGGCTTCGCGGCGCGGGCGCTTCTGACCGGACCGGCTCCGAGCACATGGGGCGCGGCCCGGTGGACGTCATATTGGCGGCGGCCCGGCACGTCGCGCTTCGTCAACGGCTCTGGTGCACGCTTGGCCGGATCGACAGCCTGTCCCGCCGCAATCCTCCGATCGTCAGTGGTCGCACCTCTTACCCGTGAGGTCCGAAAGGGCGGCAAGCGGTGGGACGACGCCCCGCACCGGTGAAAGGCTGGGGGGCTGGGTGCGCGGTGGCGACGCTGCGGGGCCCTCGCCGCCGACCGGGTCGAGGACGCCGGTGAGGCGGTGATGCGCTCCACGCTGTGCCCCGACCTTGAGCCGCAGTGTGAGAGGACGGCGCCGCCGGGGACCAGCGGCACCGGCAGCCGGCACCCTGTCTGCCCGATGCCCATGACTGCCGCTGCGGCGGCCGGGCGTCACATCCGCATCGCCACGCCCTGGGTCGTGCCCGATGACGTGACGCCAGAGCAGCAGAGCGCCGGATTGGCGAGGAGCGTTGCTGTCTTGCAGGAACCAATCGCGGCCCCAGGCGTTTCCGGTCCCAAGTGACGGTCCGGTTTTCGGTCCGGCGCATTTCTGCCTCTCACCCCTCTTGACTGCCGCCGGTATTTGATGCCGGTGATTTTTTCGCGTTCTGCATTTCGAGAAATCATCCACCTCCAGGTTTTTGCTGTCCCGCGGGAACCCGGAACATCCGGCGGCGTTTGCCAACCGAGTACCCGGGAGCGGGTGCAATTCCAGATGGACGGAGGACGAGATGAAGAAGCTCATGCTTACGACGGCCATGTGCACCGGCCTGGCGTTTGCCGCCGCGGCGCAGACCGCCGAAACCGATATGGACGACCACAGCGCCGCGGGTGACATGGTGCCGGCCTTCCTGGCCAGCGATTTCACAGGCAAGACCGTCTATACCCTCGACAGTGAAGACGCCCGTGCCGTTGGCGCCGAGGCCGGCGGCATGTCCGCCGGCGAGCGGCAGCGCCTGCGCTGGACGAGCTCGGAAACGTTCACGGCGGAGCGCGACGATTGGGAAAGCGTCGGGTCGATCGATGACATCGTGATGACCCAGGACGGTGAAATCCGCGGCATCCTGATCGACGTCGGCGGTTTCCTCGGTTTCGGGGCGCGCACGGTGATGCTCGGCCTCGACGAGCTGTTTTTCGTGAGCGAGGAGGGACACCCCGAAGAGGTGGCCGATTTCTCCGTCGTGGTCGCCATGACGGAAGAAGAGCTGGAAAACCTGCCCGAATGGGACGAAGACCAGCTGCGCGCCGGGTTCGAGACGCGCGCGCCTGAGCAGGACGACCAGGCCTTCGGCGATGGCGGTACGGAAGAAACCGACACCGCCGGCATGACCGAGGGTGACGCGATGACCAGCGAGGACCGCGAGGTGTTCTCCGAAGATCATCAGATGCTCGAAGGCGAAGAGCGCACCGCCGACCGCCTGATGGGCGCCGACGTCTATGACGCCGAGGGCGAGAACATCGGGTCCGTGGACGATATCGTGTTCGGCTCCGACGACGGCATCGACGGCATTCTGGTGGATGTCGGCGGCTTCCTCGGCATCGGCGCGCATACGGTGATGCTGCCCGTCGACGACGCGCAGATCGGCTGGAACGACGAGGACGGCGACGTGCGCGTGCAGGTGTCCATGACGGCTGACCAGCTCGAGGACATGCCCGAATACGAAGGCTGATCGCGCCATGGCATTGGCTGCCCATCGGCAGTCGCAGGGGGTCCGCAGTGCGGACCCCCTTTTTCGTTGCGCGGCAGCTTACGGATGTCTCAACCCGTGGCGCCGAGGCCCGCGGCGATGGCGTTGAGGGTGGACAGGAGGGCGGTGAGATGCCGGTCGGCGTCCGGGTCGCCCTCGGCCCGGGCGCTGCGCCAGCGGGCAAGGAGGGTGATCTGGTGGCGGTGGAGGGGCGCCAGCGCGCGGGTGCGGCGGTCGAGGCTGGCCTGGACCTCGGCCCGGGCCCGGGCGAGGGGGGCGCCGTAGATCTCGGCGAGGAGGGCGCCGGTGCTTTCGTGTTCGGCATGGATGTCGGCCAGCAGGCGCTCGGCGGTGGGGCGGTCCTGCATCAGGGCCGCGTAGTCCGCCATGATGGCGGGATCGGCGGTGGCCCAGGCGGTGGCGCCGCGCGAGATCAGGTGGTGGACCGGCGCCCAGCGTGTGGCCTCGGCCTTGGCCGCCGCGAGCCGGGCGAAGGCGTCCGGGTCTGCCGCGCGCAGGGCGGCGAGGCCCGCGCCGAGGCCGTACCAGCCCGGCAGGCCGAAGCGCGCCTGCGACCAGGCGAAGACCCAGGGGATGGCGCGCAGGTCCTCCAGCGTGCGCTGTCCGGTCCGGCGGGCGGGGCGCGAGCCGATGCGGATCTGTTCGATGGCGTCGATCGGGGTCGCCTCGGCGAAGAGCGTCAGGAATCCCTCGGCCTCCACCAGCCTGCGCCAGGCGCTGCGTGCCTCGGCCGCGAGGCGGTCCATGGCGGCGACCAGTTCGGGCGGGTCGCCCGCGTCCGTCAGCGTGGCGCCAAGCGTGCCGGCACAGAGGAGTTCGAGTTCGTGTGCGGCGGTGACGCGGTTGGCGTATTTCTGCGCGATGGTCTCGCCCTGTTCGGTCAGGCGCAGATCGCCCCGCAGGGTGCCGCGGGGCAGGGCCCCGAGGAAACGGTGGGTGGGTCCGGCGCCGCGCCCAATGCTGCCGCCGCGGCCGTGGAAGAAGCGGATGCGGATGCCGCGGACACGGCCGACCTCGGCGATCGCGGCCTGCGCGCGGTGGATCGCCCAGACGCTGGCGGTGATGCCGCCGTCCTTGCCGCTGTCGGAATAGCCCACCATGACCTGCTGCACCGGCCCGTCCGGCCCCGACTGGCGCAACAGCGACCGGCGCACGGCGGGCGCGTCGAGCCAGTCGGCGAGTATCTCCGGCCCCGCCTCCAGATCGGCGATGGTCTCCAGCAGCGGCACCACCGGCAGCGGCATCCAGGGGCCGTCCGCGTCCATGCACATCAGGCCGGCCTCGCGCGCGAGCAGGTGGACGGCCAGCAAATCCTCGGCGCTGCGGGTCATGGAGACGATCAGCGCCCCCAGACCGTCGGCCCCGTGCGCCTCCAGGTGCTCGGCGCAGACCCGCAGCACGCCCACCGCCTCCGCCGCCTCGCGGCCCGTATCGCTTCTGGGGGGCGCGAAGGGGCGCCGGGCGGCGATCTCGCGCCGGATCAGGGCCGCGCGGCGGGGGGCGGGCCAGTCGGGGAACTCCGCCGCCTCGGGTTCGCCGGCCACGGCCAGAAGCTGCGCCAGCGCACGGTCGTGGAACGCCGCATTCTGCCGGATGTCCAGCGTGGCGAGGTGGAAGCCGAACACCTCCACCCGGCGCAGCACCGGACCGAGATCGGCCTCGGCCAGCCGCCCGGCGCCGATGTCGCGCAGCGCGCCGGCCAGCCTGCGCAGGTCATGGGCAAGCTCGGTCGCGCGATCATAGCTGCCTGGAGGCGGCGTCCCGTCTGCGGGC
>SKMM01000363.1 GCA_007121055.1 Paracoccaceae bacterium
GCCGCGGCCGCGGCGCCGCCGCCCTTGTCCATGCGCGCGGGGTCGGCGCGCAGCTCGGCCTGGACGCGGTTTTCCACCGTCAGGATGCCGTTGCCGATCAGCGCCCCGTCGAGGCCGAGCAGCATCAGCCCGCGCGAGCTGTCGTTGCAGACCGTGTCATAATGCGTGGTTTCGCCGCGGATGACGCAGCCCAGCGCGACAAAGCCGTCGAAGTTCGACCGGACATGCGCGAGGCGCACCGCGGTGGGGATCTCCAGCGCGCCGGGGACCTCGACGACCTCATGGGTGGCGCCGGCGGCATCGGCCACGGCCCTGGCACCGGCCACGAGATTGTCGGCGATTTCGCGGTAATAGGGCGCCACGACGAACAGGAGCTTCACCGGCTTGTCGAAGGCCGGCAGCGGCAGGGGTGCGGTGTCGGACGGTCCGGCCATGGCTCAGCCCTTCTGGGGTTTGGGGATGGGGCGGGTGCCGCTGATGCGCAGGCCATAGGCCTCGAGGCCCACGACCCGGGGCACGCCCGAATTGGTCACCAGAACGATGTCGCTGAGGCCCAGCGCGGACAGGATCTGCGCCCCCAGCCCGTATTGCCGCAACGTGCCGGGATGCGCCTCGGCGCCTTGCGCGAGCCGCATCTGCAGGTCGCGCAGCAGCACCACCGCACCACGCCCCTCGGCGGCGATCACCTCCATCGCGCGCGGCAGATCCCCCGCATGCTCGGGGTCGAGGCCGAGAACATCGGTCAGCGGGTCGAGCGCGTGCATCCGCACGAGGACCGGCCCGGGGCCGGTCAGGTCGCCCTTGGTCAGGACGATGTGTTCGGCCCCCTGCGTCTCGTCGGCAAAGACACGCATGGTCCAGTCGCCGCCATGGGCCGAGGACACGGGGCGCGCGGCGCGCTCGGCCACCAGATTGTCATGGCGGCGGCGATAGGCAATCAGGTCGGCGATGGTGCCGATCTTCAGCCCGTGCTTCTGGGCGAAGGCCACAAGGTCGGGCAGCCGGGCCATGGTGCCGTCGTCGTTCATGATCTCGCAGATCACGCCCGAGGCGTTGAGCCCCGCCAGCCGCGCCACATCGACCGCGGCCTCGGTATGGCCCGCCCGCACCAGCACCCCGCCGTCGCGGGCGCGCAGGGGAAAGACATGGCCCGGCGTGGCGATGTCGGCGGCGCCGCGGGTCGGGTCGATGGCCACGGCCACGGTGAGCGCGCGGTCATGGGCCGAGATGCCAGTGGTCACGCCCTCGCGCGCCTCGATGGACATGGTGAAGGCGGTCTCGTGGCGCGAGGAATTCTTGGGGCTCATCAGCTCGAGCCCCAGCGCGTCGATCCGCGCGCCCGGCAGCGCCAGGCAGATCAGGCCGCGGCCATGGGTGGCCATGAAGTTGATCGCCTCGGGCGTGGCCATCTGAGCCGGGATCACGAGGTCGCCCTCGTTCTCGCGGTCCTCATGGTCCACGAGGATGAACATGCGGCCGTTGCGCGCGTCCTCGATGATTTCCTCGATCGAGGAAATCGCGTCGGAATAGCTGTCCCCAGTGTCCGGGGCGGTCCCGGAGGGGCGTGGAGCGGCGGTGGTCATGGCGCGGGCCCTTGTGTGATCCGCGCCGACATAGGGCATCCACCGGGCGGGGGAAAGGGGCCCGGCCAGCCGGACGGGGGGTCAGCCGCGCCCCTCCTCCACCGCGAAACAGGCGGCCATTCCGTCGCCGCGCGCCACCGGCTGCGGGATCTCGCGACGGCAGCGGTCGGCCACCAGCGGGCAGCGGGGGTGGAACGCGCAGCCGGGCGGCGGGTCGATGGGATTGGGGATCTCGCCCTCCACCCGCTTGCGGCGGCGGCCGGACATCTCGAGGTCCGGGACCGCGTCCAGCAGCATGCGGCTGTAGGGGTGGCGAGGTTCGGTGAAGAGGCGCTTGCCGTCGGCCACCTCGGCCAGCCGGCCGAGGTAGAGGACGCCGATGCGGTTGGCCATGTGGCGCACGACCGAAAGGTCGTGCGAGATGAACAGGTAGGTCAGCCCGAATTCGTCCTGCAGGTCGCGCATCAGGTTGAGGATCTGGGCCTGCACGCTGACATCCAGCGCCGAGGTCGGCTCGTCGCACACGATGAACTCGGGCCGCGAGGACAGGGCGCGGGCGATGGCGATGCGCTGGCGCTGCCCGCCGGAGAATTCATGCGGGAACTTCGCCGCATCCCGCGCTCCGAGGCCCACGACCTCCAGCAGCCGCCCGACCTCGCGGCGCATCTCGGCGCCCGAGGCCAGGCCGAAGGTACGGATGGGTTCCGCGATGATCTCGCCCACCCGCCAGCGCGGGTTCAGGGACGCGAACGGGTCCTGGAAGATCATCTGGAAGCGCCGGCGCAGCTTGCGCATGGCCGCGCCATCGGTGCCGGTCATGGGCTGGCCGTCGAACAGGATGCGTCCATCCGAGGGCTCCAGCAGGCCCACGATCATCTTGGCGATGGTGGATTTGCCCGACCCGCTCTCGCCCACCAGCGCGAAGGTCTCGCCCCGGCGGATGTCGAAGCTGACATCGGCCACGGCGGTCAGATACGCCTTCGGCTCGCGCTCGATCACGCGGTTGAGCCAGGGCTTGGAGACATCGAAATACCGCGTCAGCCCCTGCACCTGCACCAGAGCGTCAGCCATGGGCGGCTCCCGCCGGGGCATAGAGCCAGCACGCCACCTGCCGGCCCTGCGCCCGCGGGGTCAGCGGCGGCTGGTCGGTGCGGCAATGGGGCATGACCCTGGGACAACGCGGGTTGAAGGCGCAGCCCTGCGGGATCGCATCCAGCCGCGGCATCGAGCCGGGGATCTGCGTCAGCCGGTCGGCGGTCTGCGCCAGCGTGGGGATCGAGCCCATCAGGCCCGAGGTGTAGGGATGCTCGGCAGCCTTGATGACGTCGCGCACCGGCCCGATCTCGGCCATCCGCCCGGCATAGAGGACGGCCACGCGGTCGGCGGTCTCGGCGATCACGCCCATGTCATGGGTGATCAGCATCACCGCCGCGCCGCGGTCGGCACAGATGTCGCGCAGGACGTCGATGATCTGGGCCTGCACGCTTACGTCCAGCGCCGTGGTCGGCTCGTCGGCGATCACCAGTTCCGGTTCCGCCGCCAGCGCCAGCGCGATCACCACCCGCTGGCGCATGCCGCCCGAGAAATGGTGCGGATAGTCGTCTATCCGCCGCCGCGCCGCGGGTATACCCACCTGGTCCAGCAGGGCCACCGCCCGCTCCCGCGCCTCGCGCTCGGAGACGTCGAGATGGGTGCGGATGGTCTCGATCAGCTGCTGGGCGACGGTGTAGAGCGGGTTGAGCGAGGTCAGCGGGTCCTGGAAGACCATGCCGATGCGCTTGCCGCGGATGCGGCGCAGCTTGTCCTCGGGCAGGGTGTCGATGCGCTCTCCCCGCAGCCGGATCTCGCCCCCCGCGATCCGGCCGGGGCGGTCGATCAGGCCAATGATGGCGCTGCCCGTGATGGACTTGCCCGCGCCGGATTCGCCCACCATGCCCAGAACCTCGCCCTCGCCGATGTCGAAGGACACGCGGTCCAGCGCGCGCAGTGTCCCGCGGCGGGTGGGGAATTCGACCACCAGATCGCGGACGGACAGGAGCGGTTCGGCCATCAATCCCCCCTCTCTAGCGCAGCCGCGGGTTCAGCGCGTCGCGCAGCCAGTCGCCCAGGAGGTTCACCGACAGCGCCAGCGCCAGCAGCGCCGCGGCAGGGAAGGCCAGAATCCACCACTCACCCGAGAAGAGGAACCCCTGACCGATGCGGATCAGCGTGCCCAGGGACGGCTGGGTGGGCGGCAGGCCCACGCCGAGGAAGGACAGCGTCGCCTCGGCGATGATGGCGAGCGCAAGCCCGATGGTGGCGATCACCAGAACCGGCCCCATCACGTTGGGCAGGATGTGGCGCACGAGGATCTTCACGGGGTGCGCCCCGATCACCCGCGCGGCCTGCACGTATTCCTTGTTCTTCTCGACCATCGTCGCGCCGCGCACGACCCGGGCGTATTGCACCCAGTCCGACAGCCCGATGGCCACGATCAGCACCCAGATTGCCAGCGCCTCGCGCAGGGCCGGCGGGATGAAGCCCCGCGCCACGCCGAAGATCAGCAGCGCCAGCAGGATCGACGGAAAGGTCAGCTGCACATCGGCAATCCGCATCAGCAGACCGTCGACCCAGCCGCCGCGGAACCCCGCCGTCAGCCCCAGCGTGATCCCCAGCACCATGGCAAACAGCACCGCCATGAAGCCCACGAACAGCGAGGTCCGCGCGCCATAGAGGATGGTCGAGAAGACGTCACGGCCCTGGTTGTCGGTGCCCAGCCAGAACACGTTGCCGGTGAAGGCGTTGGGCTCCATCGGCGGGGTGAACCCCTCCATCAGGTTGAGCGTGGCGGGGTCGAAAGGGTTATGCGGCGCGACCCAGGGCGCCAGCACGGCGCCCAGGATGATCGTCAGCGCCACGATCCCCGACACCAGCGCCACCGGCGAGGTGCGGAAGGAATAGGCCAGATCGCTGTCCCAGGCCCGGCGCAGCGCGTTGGGACGATCCTCAGGAATGAACTCGCCCATGGGTCCCCCTCAGTGCCGGGCCGCGCCGCGGTCCACCCGCAGGCGGGGGTCCACGACGTAATACAGCAGGTCGACGATCAGGTTGATCACCACGAAGATCAGCGCGATCAGCATCAGATAGGCGGCCATCACCGGCACATCCACGAAGCGCACCGCGTTGATGAAGAAGGCGCCCACGCCGGGCCACTGGAACACGGTTTCGGTGATGATGGCGAAGGCGATGATCGAGCCCATCTGCAGGCCGGTGATGGTGATCACCGGCACCAGCGTGTTCTTCAGCGCATGTCCGAAATGGATCGCCCGGTTGGACAGGCCCCGGGCGCGGGCAAAGCGGATGTAGTCGGTGCGCAGCACCTCCAGCATCTCGGCGCGCACCAGCCGCATGATGAGGGTCAGCTGATAGAGCCCCAGCGTGATCGCGGGCAGGATCAGCGCGGCGCGGCCCGACTCGGTCAGGAAACCCGTGCGCCACCAGCCCAGCTCCACCACCTCGCCGCGCCCGAAACTTGGCAGCCACTGCAGCTCCACCGCGAAGACCCAGATCAGCAGCACCCCGATCAGGAAGGTCGGCAACGACACCCCGATCAGCGAGATCGTCATGATCGCGTTGGAGATCCATCCGCGCCGGTTGAGCGCGGTGTAGACCCCCAGCGCCACGCCAAAGACGAAGGCCGCGATGCCGGAGACCAGCGCCAGCTCCAGCGTGGCGGGCAGGCGCTGCATGATCAGCTGCGCCACGGGCTGCTGCAGCCGGTAGGAGATGCCGAAATCGCCGCGCAGCACCCGGCCGATGTATTCGTAGAACTGCACCCAGATCGGCTGGTCGAGGCCGAGCCGCGCGCGCAGCGCCTCGCGGTCGGCGGCGGTGGCCTCCTGCCCCAGCAGGCTCGCCACCGGGTCGCCCACATAGCGGAACAGCGCAAACGAGATCAGCGCCACCACCAGCATGACGACGACCGATTGCGCGAGGCGACGCAGGATGAAGGCGATCATGGGGACCCGTGGATGGCGGACGGCCGCGGCCCTGGCCGCGATGTGCCCTCAGGGCTTAGTGGAGGCGGTGGCGAAGGACAATCCCGCACGCCGCGCGACCCAGGGACCCGGCGGCGGGCTGCATGCGGCGTCAGCAGCCAACCTGCCCGGACCAGCCGCCGGCCTGGTTGCCGGGCCAGACGCTGCCTCGCTTCCGCGCAGGAGGGTCAGCCAGTGCGGGTGGCCAGCGCCTCGATCTGCCCGCGCAGACCTTCGAGCTGATAGCCGTGCCGCGCGGCCGCGCCGATCAGGTCGTCGGCCGGCTGGCGGCCCGCTTGCGACAGCGCCCAGACCACCGAGGACCGGTTGCCCGAGGCGCAATAGGCCAGCACCGGACCCGTGGCCGCCTCCATGGCCGCGGCCTGCGCCTGCACATGGTCGAGCGACAGGGTCATGGCGTTGAAGGGGTTGTCGACGAAGGTCAGGCCCGCCGCCTCGACCGCCGCGCGCAGCTGGGTCGAGGCGAGGTCGGGCGGGTTCTCGCCATCGGGGCGATTGCAGATCACCGTGGTGTAGCCGGCCGCGGCGATGGCCGGCACGTCCTCGGGGGCGATCTGGGGCGAGACGGCATAGCCGTCGGACAGCGGGCGGATGTCCATGGTCTCTCCTTGTCGCATCAACGGCCCCGGTGTTGACCGGTCTCCTGCGCCAGCCTTCACATCTAATGCGGCTGGCGCATGTGATGCGGTCGTCCTCCGAGGCCGTTGGTATCAGGCGGCGGCCAGCCGGTCGATGCCGGTGCGCACGCCCGGCGCCACCAGCATACCCACCACCATCGCGACGAGGAAGACGAGACCGCCCAAGCCTCCCCAGGTGATCGAGGCGATCGCCGGCCCCGGGCAGAGGCCCACGAGGCCCCAGCCCGCGCCGAACAGGACCGAGCCGACCACCAGATTGTGACCCAGCCGGGGCTCGGGCGCCGGGGGGAACGCCCCGCCCAGCGTCGGCGCCCGGCGCCGCGCGGCCACCAGCCAGGCCACCGCCATGGGCAGGATCGCGCCGCCCAGCACGAAGGCCAGCGTCGGGTCCCAGTCGCCGAACACGTCGAGCCAGCCCTGCACCTTGGTGGTGTCGGTCATCCCCGAGATCAGCAGGCCGGCCCCGAAAAGGCCGCCCGCGAGAAAGGCAAAGACTGCGCGCGCCATCTCAGATCACCCCCAGCAGATGCTTGAACAGGACGACCGAGAGGCCGCCCGCCAGAAGATAGAACACCGTCGCCACGATCCCCCGCAGCGACAGCCGCGAGATGCCGCACACCCCGTGGCCCGAGGTGCAGCCATTGGCCAGCCGCGTGCCGATGCCCACCAGCAGGCCCGCCGCCACCACCGCGGCCATGTTCGGCGTGATGTGGGTCGACACCCCAGGCCAGAGCGCCAGCGCCAGAGCCCCCGGCACCAGCACGAGCCCGGCCAGGAAGGCCAGCCGCTCGGCCGCGTTGCCCCAGCCCGAGCGGTCCACCAGCCCGCCCAGAATGCCGCTTGCGCCCATGATCCGGCCGTTGACCAGCAAAAACAGCGCCGCCGCCCCGCCGATCATCAGCCCGCCCGCAAACCCCCAGATCCAGTCCTGTTCGATCATCGCCCGCTCCTCGCTCGGCCCCGGGCAGCCGCGCTGCCCCAACTGCTGCACCGCAGATAACAGACTTAAGTGATATTGCAAGGTATGAATATGTCGTACAGTCACGAACGGTTGATTCAGGTCAAGGTTCCGCCCGCCCGGGCGGAGCTAGCGTGGGCAGCACCGGCGCGGCAGACATCCGGTTCTCCGGAACCCTGCCCCAACGCGCCCCAGGTGCCGCGCGGCGGCACGCCCGCGTCAGGCCCCGTGGAGGACAAGGCGGCCGGCGCAGTCCAACAAGGCGCGGAACCCGCGCGAGGGGAACGGTGATGGGATCGGCACAACCACGGCAGACGGCGGCGATGGCATCCTGGCTCGACGATGTGCAGCGCGACCCGCGCACGCTGGGCGCGTTCCGGCGGCGCATCGAGGCGCTGCTGACGGACCCGGCGGTGGCGCGGCGAATCGC
>SKMM01000020.1 GCA_007121055.1 Paracoccaceae bacterium
AAGCTCGCCACCGGAAAGCGCGCGGCATCGCGCGGGTCGGTGGCCTGCCCGCCCGCGGTCAGCGCCTGCATCCGTGCAGCCAACGCCTCGCGCTCGGCTATGAGCGCGGCCAACCGAGACGAGCTTGCCGGCGTGCCGCCGGCCGCCGCCGGCCAGGCCGCAGGCTGCGGCCCGACACCGCCCCCCTGCACCGGGTGAGCCCCCGTCTGCGCGCCTGCGAGGTCTCTCCAGCTGCGTCCCGCCACGGCCCTGCCCTCAGCCTCCTGCCGGGGTCGCGGAGGCCGCGATCATCGCACGGATACGCTCCTCAAGGATGGCGGGGGCGGGCACGGGCACCAGCTTGGTGCGCATCAGGCTGCTGCCCTCGGCGGAGTACTGGTATTTGGCCGAATAGCTCGCCGACACGCTGGAGACGCGCATCTTGGCCGAGGCCGAGAAGAACCCGACCGAGCCCTTGACGCTTGCGTTCACCGTGCTGGAGGACCGCGCGAAATTCGTCTCGCGCGACATCGAGATCGACATCTTCAGCTCGATCATCGTGTCGACGAACTGATAGAAGGTGGGGGTGAAGCCCAGCTCCAGCAGACTGTAGCTGTTGCCGTCTCCCAGCGGCACCAGCATGGTGCGCTGCGGCGTGCCCGAGGGCGGAGAGGCGGTTGCGCCGTCCTCCGGTTCGGGGTCGGGGGCGTAGCCCGCCATCATCCGGGCGATCTTCATCGACACGAGGTCGAGTTCGAACTGCGCCTCGGCGATGCCAACCCCGAGGGTCTTGACCATCTCGGGGAAGGGGGCGTTGAGAAGATCGGTGCCGACGCTCATCGGTCAGGTCTCCTGCCTGAGGGCGGTTGCGGCCATGGCTCAGCTGCTGGGCGGCGGGGTCAGGGCGGCGCGGCGCAGCTCCAGGCTCTGGGCGCGGCGCGCCTCCTCGCTGTCCATCAGGCTGCGGATGCGATCCTCCAGAACCGGTGGCGGCGGCACCGGGCTGAGCTTGGTGCGCAGAAGGCTCGCCCCTTCGGCCGAATAGGAGTATTTCGCCGAATAGCTGGCATCGACCTGGCTGGTGGACACGCTGGAGCTGCCGGAGCTGGACGAGCTTGTGCCCCAGAAGCTGCGCTTGCGCTCCATCTGCGACGAGGCATCACGCGCGGTGTCGCGGCTGGTGCGGGTGCGGGTGATCTCGCGGGTGATCTTGATGGCGATCTTGACCTCGATGATCGTGTCCACGAACTGATAGAAGGTCGGCGTGAAGCCCAGTTCCAGCATCGACACGCGGGTGGGAACCCGGATCTCCAGCCGGCGCTGAGTATCGGTCATGCTGTCGAGATTGTCGATATTGTGGACTTCGCTGGCGATCTTCTTGATGATGTCCAGAAGCTTGAGCGACTCCTCCTCGTTGAGAGCCCCGGTGAAGGCGTCGTCCACCGCGGCATAGGCGACCGCCTCGGCAAGGGTCATGTATTCGTAGCCGAAGAACACCCGGCTGTCGTCGAAGGTGACCTCGCCCTCCGCATCGTAGACGGTCTGCAGCCCCCCCATCATTTCGGCCACGTTGATGGAGTTCTCGTCGAGCTTGTACTGCGCCTCGGCGATGGCGAAGGCCATCTGGCGGATCATGTCCCCCATCGGGACGTTCAGCAGTTCCTGTCCAATCGCCATGGCGGCGCCTCCTCTCAAGGTGTTTAGGTGACCGGCCGCTCGTAGGTGCGGCGCAGCAGTTGGGTGAAGACGTCGGGCGCGGGGATCGAGACGATGCGGGCCGCGATCGAGCTGACGCCTTCGGAGGTGACCGAGAACTTGCGGGCATAGGAAACGTCCACGGTCGCAGCGGCCATGAACACGCCCACCCCGCCGCCCGCGGTGATGGACACGCCGACCGAGGTCTCGGTGCTCTCTGTCATGGTGAAGCTGAGCTTGGCCTCCACGGTGGCCTCGGTGAAGCTGTAGAACGCGGGCGTGAAGCCCAGCGTCAGCAGGTTGTAGGTCTCACCCCCCACCTCCACCTCGGTCTCCGCCAGCGCCTTGGCGGTGGCGATGGAATTGAAGTCGAGCGCCGCCTGTGCCTGGGCGATGGCGATCCCGAGCTTCTCGATGATCTGCGGCAGGGGCGCGGTGACCAGCGCGCGGGTGACGGCGGGGACGGTCATGTGCCACCGCCCGGCGCCAGATACGCCCGGATGGTTTCAAGGAACTGCGGCGGCGCGGGAATGGAGACGAGCCGGGCCGTGATCGCGGAATTCCCGGTGACGTTCATCTCGAACTGCCGGCTGTAGCGAACGTCGAGGGTGGCGCCGAAGGCCACCGCCCTGTTGCCCGTGTTCTGCCGGGTCAGGTTGCGGGTCTCGGTGCGGGTGAATTCGCGGGTGACGGTGACGCCCGACGTTCCCGACAGCGCGATCTGGCGGCTCTCGGCGGTCACCAGGTCGATCCGGATCGGCTGGGACTTGCGCAGGAGCGTGACGACATTGGCCTCGGCCGAGGCGGTGTAGGTCGCCGCGGCGTTGGCGTTCACGTCGGCGGCCAGGTTGAAGGCGTAGGCCTCTGCCGCCCCGGAAGCAAAGCCCCCACCGGCCGCGCCGCGCAGCGGATAGGGGGTGCCCTCCACCGTGACCGACCGGCCCGACAGCGCCAGAGACCCGCCGACATAGAGGTGGATGAAGCCATTGCCCGACTGGCCCACCATGGGGCCGCTGCGCAGGTCTGGCGCCACTCCGTCGAGATTCGGCCCCGAGGGGCGTTGGCGCACGAACACCCACCAGGCGGTGCGGCCCGGAACCTGCACATCGGCCTTGCGGAACTCGATGTTGTTGGCCGGACCGCCGGCGTCCCGGGCCGCGGTATGGCCCTGGGACACGGTCGTGATGCTGCCCGCAGAGGCGCCATTGGCGACCAGACGCTCCTGCACGGCCTTTGCCCGCCTCAGGCCCAGTTGCTGGTTGGACTCCGCTGATTGCTCCAGGGTCGCGCCACGAAAGGGCTGGGCATCGGCAAACCCCTCGACCGTGACCTGCAGGTTGCGGTCGCGGATCGTGTGCGCAAGGTGCAGCAGGTTGCCGTCCACCGCAGCGTTACGCGTGTTCAGATCGGGTGGATCGGTGGAAATGTGATGCGCGCCGGTGTCGAAATGCGTCCGGCCGATGGTCTGGTCGGGCCCTACGGCCACCGCATCATAGCCCGCGGCCTCCAACTGCTCGACCAGATGCGCGGCATGGGCCGCAGCCGAGCCCTGTGCGGTGGTCGTCACGGTCACCGGCGTGGCGGCATTGAGGGTGAAGGTCGTGGGCCCATCGCTGTCGATCTGGATGATCCCGCGGCCATGCCCGCCGCCCACGAAGGCCACCGTGTTGGACCCGATGGCAACCTTGGGCGGGGCCGGCGGCGGATCGTTGGCATCGGTGGTGATGGTCAGCGGCTGCGGCTCCAGTGCCACCAGCGCGCGGCCGACCCCGGTGCCTTCGGTGGTGTTGAGCCGGCGCTGCAGGTCGCGGATGCGCGTCAACGCATCCGGCCCGCTGAGCTGGAAGGTCTGCCCCCCCACCGACAGCGCCCCGGTGGAGGACGCCTCGATGTTGACCTGCGCGGTGCGGGTGTCGGTCCGCGTCTCGGAGGTGCTTTCGGTGGTGGTGGAGCTCTCCGCCTCAGTCTCGTCGCGGGTGGTGGTGTCGCTGAAGGATCCCGTCAGGTTCAGCCCGAGGCTGAGGTCCTTCTGCACCCGCAGGCTGAGCTGCAGCGAGCAGGACAGGTCGGCGTGCTGGAAATGGTAGAAGGCCGGCGCCAGCCCCAGGTCCAGCAGCGTGCGCCCCCCGAGCCCCTCGCGCGGGGTGATGAACTCGGCGATCTGGTCCACCGAGTTCTCGTCGAGGGCGCGTTGGGCGGCAGCGATGCCGAGGCCGAGCTGCGAGATGAACTCCGCAACGCTGGCGTCCGCGAGAACCTGTCCGGGGGTCAGTCCATCGTAGTCGGCCATGTGCGGGTCCTTTCGATGGGGCTCAGCCGCCGGGCAGGAAGGCCGGGGCGGCGAGCGGGGCACCGCCCGCGTCGGGCGGCAGCGGGCGGGCGCGGTTGCGGTCCACCTGGTCGGGACGGACCGTGAAATAGCGGCGGCGGCGTTGCACCTCGGTGAGGCGCGCAAGCGTGGGGGTCAGGCGGCGCGCAAGCCAGCCCAGCACCTCCTCGGCCAGCGGCAGCACCCCCGGACCGGCCAGGTCGACCGCGCGGCGCAGCGCCTCCTCGGCGCCCTCCGCCCCGGACTTGAGCCGTACCAGCCCCAGCCGCTCCAGGATCGCGGCGTGGTCGCGACGATGCAGCGGCAGCGGATGGCCGGTCCGGTCGTAATGCGCATCGGCCTCGGTGCAGACCCGGATCACCTCGTCGTAACTCTCCATGAGCTCGAGGCTTTCGAGCGTGCATTGCAGGTAATGGCGAAAGAACACCTCGGGCGCCCGCGCGGCCACCGCCAGCCGCATGGCCTCGCGGTAATGGCGCAGCGCTTCGGGATGGCGGCGGGCGAGCGCATGGACCTTGCCGGCCTCGGCGATGCCGAGGTGCATCTCGTGGCGCAGGGTGGCCGCGGCGTCGGCCATCACACCTCCTCGGCGAAGCGCACGACGGCGCCCGCATCCTCGAGCGCGGCGCGCAGCATCCGCGCCTGGGTTTCCGGCAGGGGCGGCTCCAGCCGGAAGGGCGGCCGGGCCGGGGCGAGGCCGTACCCCGTCAGCACCGCGCGCAGCGCGGCGGGATCGGGAGCCTCCAGAACTTCCAGACCCAGCCGCTGGAAGGTCGTCAGGTCCGCCCGCGCGTGGAGGCCAAGCGCCGCGAAGGCCGCGAGGTGCCCCGCCACCGCGTCGAGCCGCGCGCCCTCGATCATCGTGAGCGGCAACTGGGCCAGGGCGGTGGGCGCGAGCGCCGCCGGCATCCCGGTCAGCCGCGCGAGCGCCTCGGCGAGCGCGGGGTCGGCAGGGTCCGCGCCCGCCAGCCCGGTCGCGACAATGTCGTAGCGCAGGAAGGCCTCGTTCACCGCCCGAAGCATGCCCCCAGCCTGGTGGCGGCGCCACAGCTCCTGCAGCGTGGCATGGGGCACGCCCGTCGCCACAAGCCCGGGCGCCGCGTCCGCGGCCACGCCGAGGGGCGCGAGATCCGGCATCAGCCTTGCCCGCACCACCGGGGGCCCATCGAGCAGGAAGAGGTGGTAGAGCGAATCCTCCGGACGCGCCGAGACCAGTTCCACCCCGTCGGGCAGGCGGTCGCGGAAGGCCGCGACGGTCGCCGCGCTGACGGCCCCCAGCGCGAGGCCGGGCGGCGTCAGCAGCATTTCCATGGCCGCGTCCTGAGTCAGACCGGCGAACTCAGCCAGCGCCGCCGCAGCGGCCCTGGCGGCGCGCGGATCGCTCAGGTGCAGCGCGACGTCGACCAGTCGCTCGGGCGGGGGCGGCGCGGCACCGGCCTCGGCGACATGCGCGGAGAATCCGATGCCCTGCAAAAGGCGCACCATGGCGTCGGCGGCGTCGGGGGGCACATCATCTGCCAGGACAGCCGGGGCGCGATAAAGGCAGGCGACGGCACGGCTGACCGGGACGCCAAGTCCTTTGGCGACGGCGGCCACCGCGGCGGGGCCTGCGGTCCCGATCGAGGTGACCACGATCCTCCGCCCAGAGGCTTCGACCGCAACAGAACCGGCGCACATGACCCCGACTCCCCCTCTCTGTGCCGCTCAGACCGTTCCACAACCTATACAGATTGTCAACTTTTCTTGATCACCCAGAGGGATAAATGCGCAAGCATGACCGAGCCCGCCCGACCTTCTCCGGGTCACGGCCCGCGCGGGGCCAATGTCGCCGCAAGCCATCCCGCCGCCTGCTAGGGTGCGGGCTTCGCCGGCGCGGTGGGCGAGCTCCGCCCGGCGACGGTCTCGACGATCCCTGTCACCAGCCGCTCGGAGAAACCGGCGGCAAAGGCCAGCAGCAGATACGCCTCGCCCGAGATGTCCAGAGCGACGGTCTGCTCGAACGCCGCCGACCGCACGCCGAGAAACACGATCACCGCCGACACCGTGCCCAGCACGAGGCGCAGCAGGGTCATCTGGAAGGAGGACATCAGTTCGGGGATGCGGCTGGGCTGTTGGGGGGCCTGAAAACTGATCGCCGCGCTGACTGCCGCCCCGCAGAAGCCAAACACGGCGATGCAACCCAGAACCTTGCCGAGCTGGTCGATCTGCGCTCC
Source organism: Paracoccaceae bacterium (assembly GCA_007121055.1). Lineage (GTDB taxonomy): Bacteria > Pseudomonadota > Alphaproteobacteria > Rhodobacterales > Rhodobacteraceae > Rhodobaculum. Next base: position 6,217 of record SKMM01000020.1, read on the forward strand.
CCGCGACAGCGCGATCACGAGGTCGATGTCGCCCCGCCAGGCCAGCATCAGAAGCACAACAAGGCCGAGCCCAAGCGCAATGGCAAGCCGCAACAGCTGCGAAAGCCGCAGCCCGTCCTTGTAGGCCTGGTTCTGGTAGTGCTCGTGCACCACCTCGGCGGCGCGGGCGACCTTTTCGGGCTGGAGCGGCTGGTTGGGCAGCGCGGCACCGGAAGCCGCCTCGGCCTGCGGTAACGGCACCTGAGGCGACAGCAACTGCAGGACGGTGGCCTTGCGCCAGGCGTTCAGCTTGCCGGCCTCGTGGCGCAGTTCCTCCGCGGCGGCCTCCAGCGCCGGTCCTTCAAGGTGCAGGATCGCCATCTCCCGGGCGGTGTGAACCCGCGTCCAGGCCGCGTCGACCTCGCCGGCCGCCGCGCGTGCGGCCGCGTCCTCCAGGACCGCCAGCACGCCGGCATGACCCGCCTCGGCCGCGGCAGGGTGCCGAAGGGCTGCGACCTTGGCCCGTTCGGCCCCGATGCGGTTGCGTACGCGGTCCAGGGCGCGCCGCCGCAGGATCGGTGTCGCGATGCGGCGGTAGCTCGCGGCGACCCTGTCGCCCAGTGTCGGCCGGTCCGCGGGTGACGGCCCAGCGCCCGGCGTCACCGCCGCGCCTCCAGCAGACGCAGGACGGAGCGCTCCTCGGGATGATCCAGCCGGTCGATCGCCTCGGCGGGCGACAGCCAGAGGAGTTCCACGACCTCGTCGTTGGGGGCGAAGGGCGGCGTGGGCGGTTCCACCACCATATGCCAGTAAAGCACGAGTTTCGGCGCCTCGCCGGCGAGATAGCCCGCCGCCCCGGCGATGCCCACGATCCGCGGCCGCAGCCCGGTTTCCTCGGCGACCTCACGCAGCGCGGTTTCCTGCCAGCCTTCGCCCGGGTCGCGCTTGCCCTTTGGCAGGGCCCATTCCGGGCCATAGCGGTCGCGCCGGATGATGGCATAGCGCGGGCCGTCCGGCGTCGGGCATTCGACCACACCGCCCGCAGCTTCGATCACCGTCGCCTTGCCGATGGCGCTCACCTGGCCACCCACCCCTAACTTCCTCCGGACACGTATCAAGGGCATTTCATCTACTCGATTCGCCCTTGCAAACGCGATGATAGAGCCGCAGGGCGGCGCGCTCCAAGCGGTTTGTGCGCAAACTGGGAAGCGGAGATCCGGATCGGGCGATGCCCGGCCGAGGGGCTGGACGGCCGGGCGGTCTCCGGCGGGTCCCGCTCCAGGTCGCCCGGCGCGACGCGGGGGGCATCCGGCGGCTCTGATGATGTGACCGCCCCCCGACGGCATCGATGTGCCAAGGTGGGTCTGCGAGGATCCACATGGGGGAGCGGTCATGTCGGAGATTATCACGGTCGGGCTCGACCTGGCGAA
>SKMM01000171.1 GCA_007121055.1 Paracoccaceae bacterium
GCTCCTACGCTTCGACGCCCAGGGCGCCGGCCTGCGCACCCTCGACACGGCCGTCATCGCGCTGGCCGCAGCCTTCCTGCTCGTCCCCCTCGGCATGGTCGTCGCCCGCGGCCTGCCGCATGTCGCCTCCCTGCCGCCCCCGGTCTGGGCCGCCACGCTGCGCTCCCTTGCCGTGGCCCTCGCCTCCACCGCGCTGTGCCTTTCGGCCGCCCTCGCCCTCGCCCTTGCGGTCCTGCGCGCCCGCCCACGCCTCGCCGGCCCGCTCGAGGCCACGGGCCTCATGGCGCTCGCGGCCTCCCCCCTCGTCATCGGCACCGGCCTGTTCCTGCTCCTCTTCCCCCTCGCCCGCCCCGGCGACCTCGCCCTGCCGGTCACCGCCCTCGTGAACGCCGCCATGGCGCTGCCCTTCGCCCTGCGCGCCCTCCTGCCGGCCTTGCGCGAGGCCGAGGCCACCCAGGCCCGGCTCGCCGAGAGCCTCGGCATCCGCGGCTGGACCCGGCTGCGGCTGATCACCCTGCCCCGCCTGCGCCGCCCTCTGGGCTTTGCCGCGGGCCTGACCGCCGCGCTCTCCATGGGCGATCTGGGCGTCATCGTCCTCTTTGCCGACCCGGGAGGCGCCACGCTGCCGCTGCAGCTCTACCGGCTCATGGGCGCCTACCGGATGGACGACGCGGCCGGCGCGGCCCTCCTGCTGCTGGCCTGCAGTCTCGCGCTGTTCTGGGTCTTCGACCGCGGAGGCCGCCTTGGCAAAGCCTGACGGACTGCGCCTCGACCACCTCGAGCTCGCCCAGGGCAGCTTCCGCCTGAGTGCCGACCTGCAGGTCCCCACCGGAGACCGGGTCGCCATCATGGGCCCCTCCGGCGGCGGCAAGTCCACCTTGCTCGCCGCCATCGCAGGCTTTCTGCCTCCCCGCCGGGGCCGAATCCTGTGGCAGGGCCGCGACCTGACGCGGCTTGCGCCCGGCGACCGCCCGCTGTCGATCCTGTTCCAGGACCAGAACCTCTTCCCCCACCTGACCGCCGCGCAGAATGTGGGCCTTGCCCTCCACCCCGGCCTGCGGCTGACCGCCGCCGACCACGCCCGCGTCGAGGCCGCCCTGACCCGCGTGGGCCTCGCAACCCTCGGCCCCCGCCGCCCCGCCGACCTTTCGGGCGGGCAGCAAGGCCGCGTGGCGCTGGCCCGCCTGCTGCTGCGCGACCGCCCCCTCGTCCTGCTCGACGAGCCCTTCTCCGCCCTCGGCCCCGCGCTGAAGGCCGAGATGCTCACCCTCCTCGCCGGGATCCTGTCCGAGACCGGCGCCACCCTCCTCATGGTCACCCACGACCCCGGCGACGCCCGCGCCATCGCCGACAGCGTCATCCTCGTGGCCGACGGCCGCGCCGAGCCGCCCCGCCCCACCGCCGCCCTCCTCGACGACCCGCCGCCCGCGCTGCGCGCCTATCTCGGCTGACCCACACCGCCTTGCGCCCCCGCACCCCGGACGGCTAGACAACCCCCATGACCGAGCCCACCCCCCAGCCCGAGCTTGCGCAGGGCGAGAAGATGCTGCGCGAGATCCGCCCCGACCGGGGCCGCTACTGGCGCGACAACGCGATTCTCGCGCTGGTGGGCATGGCGGGCGTGGGCGTGGTGCTGGTGCTCATCGGCAGCCCCCACGCCGCCATCGGCGCTCTGGGCGCGCCTCTGGCGATCGGCGCCCGCGCCGCCTACCTCGCCTCCGAAAGCCTCGCGGCCCGCTGGTGGCTGACCTCGCAGCGGGTGCTGCTGCCGGGGGCGCGGTCGGTGGGGCTTCTGGAGATCGAGACGGTGCGCAAGCTTCTGGGCGACGTGCAGATCGTCACGCGGTCGGGCGACAAGCACCTGCTGCGCCACATCGCCGAGCCCGAGACGCTGGTGGCCGACATCACCGCCGCCCGCGGCAAGCGCCAGAAGCGGGCACGGTCGTGACCGCCCTCTCCCGGCCAGAGGGCGCCACCATCGCCTTCACCGACGCCCGCCTGATCGACCCGGAGGCGGGGACCGAGACGCGCGGCAGCCTTCTTGTCGCCGCCGGCCACATCGTCGGCCGCGACCTCGCCATCCCCCCCGGCGCCACGGTGATCGACTGCGCCGGCCTGTGCCTCGCCCCCGGCATCATCGACGTGGGCGTGCAGGTGGGCGAGCCCGGCGCGCGCCACAAGGAGAGCTTCCGCTCCGCGGGCCTCGCCGCCGCCGCGGGGGGCGTGACGACCATCCTCACCCGCCCCGACACCGATCCGCCCATCGACAGCCCCGAGGTGCTGGAATTCGTCACCCGCCGCGCCCGCGCCGAAACGCCCGTCCACATCCGCCCCATGGCCACCCTCACCAAGGCCCGCGCGGGCCGCGAGATGGTCGAGATGGGGTTTTTGCTGGACGCCGGCGCCGTGGCCTTCACCGACGCCGACCGGGTGGTCACCGACACCCGCGTGCTGACCCGCGCCATGACCTACGCCGAAAGCCTCGGTGCCCTCATCATCGGCCACCCGCAGGAGCCCGGCCTCTCCCGCGGCGCCTGCGCCACCTCCGGCAAGTTCGCCTCGCTGCGCGGCCTGCCCGGCGTGTCGCCCATGGCCGAACGCATGGCGCTGGACCGCGACCTCGGCCTCGTCGAGATGACCGGCGCCGCCTGGCACGCCGACCAGATCACCTGCGCCCGCTCCCTGCCCGCGCTGGAGCGCGCCAAGGGCAACGGCCTCGACGTCACCGCGGGGGTGTCGATCCACCACCTCACCCTCAACGAGTTCGACGTCGGCGACTACCGCACCTTCTTCAAGCTCACCCCGCCCCTGCGGTCCGAGGACGACCGCAAGGCCATGGTGGCGGCGGTGGCCGAGGGCCTCATCGACGTCGTCTGCTCGATGCACACCCCCCAGGACGAGGAAAGCAAGCGCCTGCCCTTCGAGGAAGCCGCGGCCGGCGCCGTTGGCCTCGAGACCCTGCTGCCCGCCGCCCTGCGCCTGTGGCACGCGGGCGAGATCGCCCTGCCCGCCCTCTGGCGCGCCCTGTCGCTGACCCCCGCGCGCCGGTTCCGCCTGCCCGGCGGACGCCTGAGCCCCGGCGCCCCCGCCGACCTCGTGCTGTTCGACCCGCATGCGCCCTTCGTGCTCGACCGCTTCACCCTGCGGTCGAAGTCCAAAAACACCCCCTTCGACGGCGCCCGCCTGCAGGGCCGGGTGCGCGCAACCTTCGTGGACGGCGCGCCCGTGTTCGGCGAGGATGTGGTGGCGGGCTGAGCGAAAGGACCGAACCATGCCGCTTCTGGAGACACCGCTCTGGCTCATCGGGATCGCCGGACTGATCGGCTATGTCCTGGGCTCGATCCCCTCGGGCGTGGTGCTGGCGCGCCTGTTCGGGCTGGGCGATCTGCGCAGCATCGGGTCGGGCAATATCGGCGCGACCAATGTGCTGCGCACCGGCAACAAGGTCGCGGCCGTGCTGACGCTCTTGCTGGATGCGGGCAAGGGGGCGCTGGCGGTGCTGCTGGCCGCCGCCCTCATCGGCCCCGACGCGGCCCAGGCCGCCGGCCTTGCGGCCTTCCTCGGCCATCTCTTCCCGGTCTTCATCGGCTTCCGCGGCGGCAAGGGGGTGGCCACATTCCTTGGCGTCACCCTCGCCATCGCCCCCCTCGTTGGCATCGCCGCCTGCGCCACCTGGGCCGCGGTCGCGGGTTACTTCCGCATCTCCTCCCTCGCCGCCCTCGGCGCGGCCGTCCTGACCCCGCTCTGGGCCTGGACCTGGGGCGCGGCCGAGGCCATCGCGCTCCTCACCGCCATGGGCCTTCTCATGCTCTGGACCCACCGCGCCAACATCCGCCGCCTGATCTCCGGCACCGAGCCGAAGATCGGGCAAGGCAAGTAACCCACGACCCACGAGGCCCCCATGCCCTATGCCTATGACACCCAGAACGTCTTTGCCCGCATCCTGCGCGGCGAGATCCCCTGCGACAAGGTGCTGGAGACCGAGCACAGCCTCGCCTTCCGCGACATCGCCCCGCAGGCGCCGCACCATGTGCTGGTGATCCCCAAGGGCGCCTATGTGAATTACGACCATTTCGCGCTGGAGGCGACGGACGCCGAAATTGCCGACTACACCCGCGCCATCGGCCGGGTGTGCGAGATGCTGGACATACGCCCCGGCGCCGACGGCGACGGCTACCGGCTCATCTCCAACGCGGGCGAGGTCGCCGTGCAGGAGGTCCCCCACCTGCACATTCACATCCTCGGCGGCCGCCCGCTGGGCCGCATGCTGCAGAAAGCCGCCGGCTGACCGGGCCGTCCGGATCTCGGGCAAGCTGCCGGTCCGGGTCGGCAGGTCCGAGACGCGGCCGCGGAGACCACAAGCGCTGAGGCCGACGCCGTTGCACGGGATCGGACCAGGGTTCCCGACGCCGCGCAGGCAAACGCCCGGCACAGCCCCCGCGACAGGCTGGCGTTCAGCCGGTGAACCGCTCGCGGATCGTGCGCACCACGACCCAGACCCCCAGCACCACCGGCGGCGTCAGAAGCGCCAGCAGCGCGGCCCGCTCCAGCCCGAGCGGATCGGCCAGTGGCATCGCCATGTTCCCCACCAGCCCCACGGCGTAATAGCTGATGGCCACCACCGACAGCCCCTCGACCGTGCGCTGCAGCCGCAGCTGCGCGTCGGCGCGCCGGTCCATGCTCTCCAGCACCTTCTGGTTCTGCGCGGACCGGTCCACATCGACCCGCGTGCTCAAGAGCGTGCCCGCCCGCATCGAGCGCTCCGCCAGGTTGCGCAGCCGCGCATCCGCCGCCTTCACCGTCCGGATCGCGGGGTCGAAGCGGCGAAACATGAACTCCTGCAGGGTCTGGCGGCCGAACATCCGTTCCTCGCGCAGAACCTCGATGCGCTCGTGCACGATCGCTTCGTAGGCGAAGGTGGCCGAGAACCGGAACGAGGACTTCACCAGCAGGTTTTCCAGCTCCGAGGAGATCCCCAGCAGCGCCGTCAGCGTCTCCTCCGGCCGGCTGTCGTCCCCGGTCATCCGGCCCAGCAGCTGCGACAGCCGCGTGTCGAGCTCGCCGATCTGGGGCCCGAGCTCCCGCGCGCGGGCAAAGCCCAGCATCGACAGCGCCTTGTAGGTCTCGATCTCGCACAGCCGCTGCACGACCCGCCCCAGCCGCCGCCGCCCGGTGCCGCGCGCCGCGAACACCCCCATCCGCATGTGCCCGGCGCTGTCGATGCGGAAATCCGTGGCCACGATCGCGCCCGCGTCCGGCACGCGCGAACAGGCCACGCTCTCCTGCACGAACCAGTCGCCCAGCCGCGCGTTGATCGTGGCCTCCTCCTCCGGGATGTGGTCCACCCGCAACAGGATCGAGGTCAGCCGCAGCCCCGGCACATCGGCCAGCCAGTCGGCGGGGAAAGCCTCGAACGCGCCCGGGTCGAAAGGCCGCGCCCCGGTGCCCGGCAGGAACGCCGTGTAGGTCACGAATTCCGTATGGCTTTCCCATTTCAGGCGCACCCGCCCAAGATCGGCGAAGTGATGCGTGGCCCCCCGGGGCGGATGCGGCGCCCCGAACCGATCCAACAGCGCCAGCAGATGCGCCCAGTCCCGCGCCCGGTCGCGCCGCGCAGCATCGGTCAGCGGCTTGATCGCCAGATAGGCCACCTGGCAGGGCGCCTCGACCTGCGGGAATGGCCGGGCGTGCAGCTCATTGGCCAGAGTGAAGCGCTGGGGATGGTCTTCGATCTGCACGACGGCCAGCCTCCATGACACCCACCCTGCACCGGGATCACGTCAACTTAGACGCGCGCGCAGGGCTTGCCAACGCGCCACCGCGCGATCCTGCTGCGGCGCAGCATCGCCGCCACACCGGACCTCCTGCTTCCCTTCGATCGAACGCCGGGACCGTGACGGCAGGCCCGCTCCCAATCCGCACCTGCACATCCACGGACGCCACCGTTCGCGGCGTCCGCCTGCGGGCACAGCCCGGGCTCAGCCCGGGTTCAGCCCTCCGGCCCGGTTCCCGCCGCGCGCTCGAGCAGCCGCTCCACCTCCGGCCCGATCGCCTCGACGATCTGGCGCACGCCCTCGGCGTTGGGGTGGATGCGGTCGTCCTGCATCAGGTCCGCGAGCGACAGCCCCTGCGCGGCCTTCTCGCCTATGGGCCCGAGGAAATCGGGATAATGGATGGCGTCCCACTCCTCTGCCAGCTCCGCATACATCGCCTCGAAATCGCGCCGGAACTCCGGCCCGAAATTCCCCGGCGCCGGCAGGCCCGCCAACAGCACGGGCACCCCGGCCCCGTCCGCGGCCTCCAGAATGCCCTCCAGATTGGCCCGGCTGACCGCCGGGTCGAGCCCGCGCAGCAGGTCGTTGCCCCCCAGCGCCACGATCATCGCGTCGGGCTCATCGGCCAGCGTCCACTCCATCCGCGCAAGCCCGCCCGCGGTGGTGTCCCCCGACACGCCCGCGTTGATGACCTCCACCGCATGGCCGCGCTCGCGCAGCCAGCCCTCCAGCACCGGCACGAAGCCCTCCTCGGCCGGGAGGCCATAGCCCTGCGTCAGGCTGTCGCCCAGCGCCACGAGCCGCAGATCTTCCGCCGCCACCGGCGCGGCCAGCAGCAGCGCCGCGATCACGCCTGCGCCGAGGCGATGGACAATCCCGTCCCCGCCCCCATATGCCGCCCAAGGCAAGACACCCAGACCCCGAGCGGAGATCCGACCCATGGCCGATCCGATCCTGTCGCTGCGCGACGCCTCGCTGACGCTGATGGGCAATGCCGGGCCGGTGGACATCCTGCGCGGCATCACGCTCGATGTGCTGCGCGGCGAGACGCTGGGGCTGGTGGGGCCGTCGGGGTCGGGCAAGTCGTCGCTCCTGATGCTGATGGGCGGGCTCGAGCGCGCCACGGGGGGGCAGGTCACCGCGCTGGGAGAGGACCTGACGGCCCTCAACGAGGACGCGCTGGCGCGGTTTCGTCTGGGCAATATGGGGGTGGTGTTCCAGTCCTTCCACCTCATCCCCACCATGACGGCGCTTGAAAATGTCGCGACCCCGCTGGAACTCGCGGGCCATGCCGACGCCTTCGACCGCGCCGAGGAGGAGCTGAAGCGCGTGGGCCTCGGCCACCGGCTCGACCACTACCCCACCCAGATGTCGGGCGGCGAACAGCAGCGCGTGGCGCTGGCCCGCGCCGCCGCACCGCGCCCCGCGATCCTGCTGGCCGACGAGCCCACCGGCAACCTCGACGGCGCCAACGGCCAGGCGATCATGGACCTCCTCTTCGGCCTGCGCGACCGCCACGGTGCCACCCTGATCCTCGTCACCCACGCCCCGGAACTCGCGGCGCGCTGCGACCGGATCATCCGCCTCGCCGACGGCCGCATCGAGGGCGAAGACCTCCGCCGCGCCGCCGAGTAGCCGATCCACCGCCTCCCGCGCGCCCCGGCACCGCCCATGCGCCCACCGAAGCCTTCCCTGCACCGTCCAGCCCGTCGCGCCCCCCCCAAGACCCCTCGCCTCGATCCCGTGTCCCCCCTTCGACCCTGCACCCTGCCCCCTCGCCCCGAACCCCAAGACCCA